>CAYZQQ010000056.1:0-13478 GCA_964480075.1 uncultured Anaerolineaceae bacterium | reverse complement strand
GGGGTGGCGCGGACGTATTGGTGGGGCTGACGGCCGTATTGGTGGGGGGCAGGGCGGACTTGGGGCGCGGGACGGCGGTATTGGGGGGGGGAACGGCGGTATTGGTGGGGGGCACGGCGGTATTGGTGGGGGGAACCGCAGTGTCTGTGGGCGGGACGGCGGTGCTGGTGGGGGGAACCGCAGTGTCTGTGGGCAAGGTATCGCTGGATGCGTGGGTGGGTTGTGGCGATATGGGCGTGTCGGTGGGTTGCTGCGGAGCGGTAGTTTCGGCGGGTGCGGCTTGATTGGCTTGGTCTGCCCCGGCGACGGTAACGATAACTTGTGCCGGGTCGCTGGCGAGGTTATTCACATTAAAAGCGGTAGCTTGAATAATGTGACTGCCAATTACATCGGGATGCCATAATTGACTGCCACTAAATGTAGTGGCGTCTGCTCCGGCGGCGAGCGTGGCGAATGATTTTCCGTCCACCTGAATTTCCACACGAGTGATACCGACAGTGTCCACCGCAACCACCTGTACCGTTACGTCATCTCCCAGTTTGAGCGTGGCAGCGTTCTGCGGGGTTGAGATTGTAATGACCGGTTTTGTCTCTTGCGCCGAATTGACAATTTTACAACCCGCTGCACTCAGCGCAAATACCAAAATTGCAATTGCTGCGAACCATTTCTGTCTCATTTCTATCCTCCATTTTGTGTGCCTGAACCATTGACACCCATAGTGTATTATATTTGGATGAAAATTGCCGTCAAACCCATTACAGTGGTGATGTTACATAGGTCACACCCGCGCTGTGGGATGTGTAAAAAAAGCCCGCCGGATAATCGGCGGGCTTTTTGGGATGGGGGACCGGTTATTTGCGGCGGGCTGGTTTGGAAGGCATAGACGGGGCGCTGGGTCTAGATGCGTTCGGCACGGATGGCATTTCGACTTGTCCCATTTCCGGCAAGCCTTTCAGCGCGTCCATCGACATTGACAATTGGCTCAAATTTGTCTGCGCGGCGGGAATATTCCCCGCAGCGAACATGCCGGTCACGCCATTGATCATCCCCGAAAGGTCCTGCAATTTCGGGTTGCCGGTGGCATTCAAACTGGCGGCGGCATTCGCGCCCTGTTGCGCCAGCGTGGTCAACTCTTCCGGGGTGATTTTGTAGTCTGCCATCGCCGCTTGCCCCAGTTGGGCGAAACTCGCCACCGATTGCAGCGCGGCGGCGGGGTCGGCGGTGATGTTGGTGGGTTGAATGGCGTTCACCGATTCTATACGCGCTGTCTGCGCCGATTGATACGCCGTGTGCCACGCCTCCGAGGCGGTTTGCGCGGTGGCGACATTCTCGCTGATGAGTTGGGTCGCGCTGTCAAGCTGCGTCAGCACATCTTCCGTCATTGCCAGCCCTTGCGCCATCAAATCGGCGATTTCCGTCATCGTGTCGTTCAGCATCAGCACCGATTCGGTTAACGCTTCCATGTCGCTTTCCATCTGATTCAACTCATCGATGGCTTCGTATGTCAGTTCGCCATACATATCATCATACAATTGCATTAATTCTTCGGCATAGGCGATGGCAGCTTCTGTATCGGCATAATATGCGTCAGCCATTTGGATTTCCTCTTGCGTGACGGTGTTGTCGGCGGTGGCTTCTGTGGCGGCATCAGAATATGTGGCAGAGGAAGCATAGGCTTCTGCCACGGCTTCATCGATTAATGCCGCGAGTTCATCCTCCGTCATCGTGGCGACGGTATCTTCTGCCGGAGTGACCGCCGGCGCGGGAGATGCGGTGGCGGTTACCACCACTGGGGTGGCAGTCGCCGTGGGGTTCGCCAGCGCGATGGCGGTGGCAGTGGTGTTCACGGCGGCATCAATGGTGGCTTGAACCGCCGTTTGCGCGTTTGCCGTCGCCGCCACTGCTGCATTGACCGTGGCTTGGGTGTTGACCGGCGGCGCAGCGGGTGGCGGCGGCGCGGACCGCGCACAGGCGGTCAGAAACATCAATAAAAGGGTAACAAAAAATAAACGTTTGTTCATCATCAATCTCCTGTAAGGCTACCATCATTAATTCGGCAGAAAACTAAATTTCTTTAATTTTAAGCCGAATTTGGTGGTCTGACAGTGTAAATAGTCACAGCATTACTGTGAAATTAGTTACAGTTCGGGAATTTCCGCCGTTTCTGATGCCGCTATGTCTGCCGGTGCAGCCTCCGTGTGTCCGGCGAGCCAGCGTTCCGCGCGGAAAAAGCCCCACGTCACCCCCGCCGACCACATCAGCACGGCGGCAATGCCGATTAACTGCGCGTTTAATTGCGCCGGAAAGTCAGCGGCAATGCCACCCGAAACGCCGTTCCAACCGTTGCCGGTACTGCCATCTGCCACCAGCCCGACCAGCAGCAACCCCAGCACGCCCATCACACCGAGCATTGCCCCGGCGGCGGTATGGTCTGCCAGCCCCAATCGACGGTCAATAAAATAAACAATCAACGGCAGTAATATGCCAGCCCCGGCGCCGGCAGCCACAGCTTCCCACGGCAGCATCAGCGCCGCTCCGGCAACCGTTATCGCCCAGCCGGCAATGCCGCCGCGCACCGTCATCAGCACATCCACCCGACTGGAGACAAATCGGCTGTATCCTGCCGCCGTCACCAACCCGGCAAATGCGCTCAGAAGCCCGTTCAGCGCGGCGCGCGGAATGGCTAAATCGGCGGCGGTGGGAATGTGTTGCCCGTTGGCGGCAAATGCCCAACTCCACAACACCAGTCCCAGCCCCAGCAGGCTTAAAATTGGCAGAGTTGCGGATGGCATCGGGACTTCTGCGAAGGTGTCGCCCGGTTCTACAGGGGGTTTGGGTTCGATGGGAGCGGCAGGTTTAAAAACCCACCGCGCCATCAATGTTGTCACTCCGGCGACAATCAGCGGCGTGGCGATGCCCGCATCCACAAACCCATGCCCCATATTTAAGTTGATGCCCAAATTTGCCAGCCAGCCCCCGCTCCACACCCAATTGCCGACCAGCGGGTAAATTATGGTGCCGCTGACAAACCCGAACACGGGTAGCAACCGGTGTTTTCCACGCCGATAAAGCGCCAGCGCGGGCATAACGGTGGCTGCACCCAACAATGCGGCATGGCGCAAAAATAAATCGTACACGCCGGGTGTGGCGGCAGGTCCCAACAGCATCCATCCCCGCAGCCCGATGAATCCCCACCCCGTGCCGAACGATACATCAAGCGGCGACCAGTTCCAGTAAAGTTCAGCAAAATCGGGATGCGGATTGCTGACGGCGACGCCGCCAAATTGAAACGCAAATCCGGCAAAAAAATATGCCAGCACCGCGACCCCCCATACCACCAGCGCCGCAACTGCCGCTTGCGGTGCGACTTTTTCAGCATTGGGCAGCGCGCTCAGCGACAGCAGCAGCAATCCCAGCGGCAGCAGCAATAAAAATCCGGCAGTGCTGGTTGCTTGCGCCAGCGGCGGAGTGATGTCGCCGCTTTGCGCCATAGTCGGCACGGCGAATATGAGTGATGCGCCAATAATGATGCTGGCAGTGGGGGCGATGCGATGTTTGAACACGATGGTCTCTCCGAATATGAGATATTGAATGATGGCAGTACGCTATCGTTACCGGCATGATACCCCATTCGGTGCAGATTTGAAAGTTTGCTCGGCACGGGGGTTGTGCTACAATAGTAATCGAAAACGAAAATCCAATGACACCATCGTTGCAAACTGAAAACCAAATGGAGGTAACTCTGGACTCAAAAACAACTGCAAAATTAATCGTGGATGCCGCCGCAGAGAAAAAAGCGGCAAATATTGTGATGCTCAACGTCCATGACCTGACCACACTGGCAGATTATTTTGTCATCTGCGAAGGCTCGTCAAGCCGCCAACTCAATGCCATCACCGAAAATATTCTTGATGAGCTGAAGAAAGTTGAGTTGCGCCCGCATCATCGTGAAGGCACACCCGAATCGGGATGGATTCTCATTGATTGCGGAAATGTGCTGGTGCATATCTTCTCACCGGAACGGCGGGCATATTATCGGCTCGAAGAATTGTGGCAAGAAGCGCCCACTGTGGTCAAGATGATTTAATCATTTTGCGGCACAAGCTCAATCTCAAAGATTTTGGGCCACAATTTACCGGTCACAAATAATCGGTTGCCCGCGGTGTCCAACGCGATGCCGTTCAGCACATCTACAGATTGCGCCATATCTTCTGCCGATAGCAACCCGCTCAAATCAATCCACCCGGTTACCTGCCCCGTTTTGGGGTTTATATGGGCGATGCGGTTGGTTTGCCAAATATTGGCGTATACCGCGCCATCAATATATTCCAGCTCATTCAGGCGCACAACCGGGGTGTCTCCATCCCGAACCTCCACGCGCCCGATTTCTGCCAGTGTATCCGGGTCCCAAAAATATAAATTTGCAGTACCATCGCTCATTATCAGTTGATGGTCGTCATGGGTAATGCCCCACCCTTCGGTGGGGTAGCTGAATTCTTTTTTCAGGTCGAATGTATTTTTATCGTACACAAATCCTTTGTGCGATTTCCATGTCAGTTGCACAATATTATCGCCCCAAATGGTGATACCTTCGCCGAAAAGATTTGGCGGGAGCAGGCGTTTTTCGATGACTTCGCCGGTGTCCGGAGTCACCTTTCGCAGCGATGACCTGCCATACAACCCCGTGCCTTCGTAAAAATTTCCATCCTCAAACACCAATCCCTGTGTGAACGCACCCCGGTCATGCGGTAAAATATTTTTTACCCGATAGCCATATTGTGTTACCTGTGGCGTGGGCACGGGCGATACCGGGTTGTCTGGGGGGACAATGGTGGGGGATGCAGTTGCCGCGGCGATGGAGGTAGCGGTAGCGGTAGCTGTGGGTGCGGATGAACGCGATTGCAGGGCAAATAGCGCGATGCCCGCCAATATCAATAGCCCTCCGCCAATGAGCGCCCATTGTGTCCACCCGGGCGATTGCTTTTTTGCGGGTCTGCGTCGGCGTGCCATAAAATTCTCCTAAAAATGTGATATGTGAAAATGGTAATGGGAGATGGGAGATTTGTCAATTATTACGGTTGCCACATCACGTTTTCCCGATTTTAACGGAGAGCAGGCACAATGGTTGTGGTATTGTATTTTATGTAATCGATATACGTTTCCGCACCGCTGCCCGGTTCGCCGAGCGTGCCCGTGTATAGCGAAACCAGTTTTACGCCGGTATCTTCGGCGATGCGGGCGGATACGGTGGGATTGACGGTATTTCCAATGAAGATTGCTCGCACGTGATATTGCTTGATGGTGTTTTGCAATGCCGCCAAATCTTGTGCCGATGGTTCGGCGGCGGCGCTGAACCCGGGAATGACCGTGCCAATTTGCTCCAGCCCATACCGGTGGGCATAGTAGCCAAACACGGTGTGCCCCGTGACCAGCTTGCGGTTTTCGGCGGGGATGGTGTTGATTTGTGTTTTCACCCATGCATCCAATGCTTGCAATTGAGCGGTGTATGCGGCAGCATTCGCGTGAAAAATATCGGCGTGGGCGGGGTCGGCAGCTGCCAGTGTTTGCTCAATATTTTTGACAAAAATGATGGCATTGGCGGGCGATGTCCATGTGTGCGGGTCGGTGCCGCCGGGCGGCGATTTTTCTTCTTGACCGTCTTCAATTGCTTTCTCCAGCGTCAGGGGGGCAACGCCCTGCGAAACCTCAACGATGGTCGCTTTGGTAGCGGCGTTTTGAACCAAATCGCCCAAAAATTGTTCCAGCCCGAACCCGTTCACAAATATAACATCGGCTTTGGCAACTTCAGTCACATCGTGCGGGGTGGGTGAAAAGCTGTGCGGGTCAGCGCCAATGGGCAACAGCGCCGTCACGTTAATTGCATCACCGCCCACATTTTTTACCATATCGCCGATGATGGTGGTGGTGGCGATAACATTCAACCGTCCATTATTTGTGGCTGGAGCCGATTTTGTATTGCAAGCCGGTAAAATAACCAGCAATAGTAAAAGCGCGAATGTTTTTTTCACAGATAATCCTCTATATTTCAGCAGTTGAGTTCTTTCGGCGGACGGGGCGTAAAAAAAGCCCATCCGGCAGACAGGCTCTTCAGTGAGATTATATCTCAAGTATAGACAATAGCATTCAATTTGTCAAACGTTGTGGCGTAACCGTTCATCCCCCCTATCTCTATAGATGTTCAGATAAACATTTTGTGGGTCTTTGGGAATTTGTGGGGTTAGCCCCGAAATAAATTTCAGGGCTAAAAACAAAAGCCGACTTTAAGTCGGCTTAAGCTATCAGCCTGAACTTTAGTTCAAGGCAAAAACGCGGCAATCTTGCGCACCCCCTGAAATCCTGAAGACCCCATTTTGTATCTGTAGGGTGGGCATCCCTATGCCCGGCCCGCCACCGCATAGGGATGCGGCGGCTACGAATCAACATCATTTTCTGAAAAACTATAGCATTGCCTTCGACAAGCTCACTTGATTGGGGACGGGGGGGGGTGAACGGTTACGTTGTGGCATCGATTGCAGGTGGGTTCAGGCGCAATCGAAAACGTTGTTGGCATACGCATAATAAACGGGCATTGCTGTGCGCCGCCGCTGCATCCCCCGCTGCTGCACGTCGGCACCGGTTTACTGCCTGTTTGAACTTCGTCGCCGTGCAAGCGTCCCTTTCGCACCCAAAAATCAATCATACCACGCAGAGCGCTTTCTTCTACCTGTAATTGAGTCGCCAATTGACTGAGGATAATTGTCTCATGCGCCGCTTCGATTTCGTGTAACAATTGATAAAGCATAATGTTATCCAATCCCCAATAACTTTCCACCCTGAAAAACAAATAGAGCAATGATCCACGCCAGCGATGTTTGCCCCACAATACTGACCCACATCCATTTTGCGCCGAATTCATGGCGTTGGGCAGTTACCGTGGCAATGCAGGGCGTGTACAATAGCACGAATACCAAAAATGCCAGAGCCGCGAGTGTGCTATGTCCCCCGCTGGTTTCGTTGAATCCATGACGCAGGGCTGGTGCTATGGTGGGCGTTTCGGTTGTGTGGGTGTTATGGGGGAAAAAGTTTATGCCCACCACCAACGGCACCGATTTTACGGTGTCCACGGTTGCCTGCCCAAATCCGGAAACGATTTGCCATATATCTTCGCCCCATGTTGTTTGGATGGTTGTTGCTGCGTTTCCTGTTTCATTAACCGTGTATTCTTGCGTCAAAGTGCTGATGACAACTTCTTTCGCCACAAATCCGGTGACGAGCGCGCCGCTATTTTGCCAGTTGCCAAAGCCCAATGGGGCAAAAATTGTATCTGCCAATCCTCCCGCCAACGTGGCAAATGCGCTATTGTCAACCGGAGTATTTCCGAATGTTCCCCGTCCGCCCATCGGAATTGCCATCAACAGCCACACGATGATGCTCGCTGCCAGAATCATTGTCCATGCGTTGTGAATAAATGCCGATGTGCGTTCCCAAACATATTGCCAAACAGTGTGTAAATTGGGGAGGCGATACGGCGGCAGTTCCATCACCAGCGGCATGCGCTCAGTTTCGGCGAACAGCGTTTTTCGCAAAACCAGCCCAACGCTCAAAGCGGCAAGAATCCCCAGCAGGTATAACCCAAATACCACCAATCCCGCGCTTCCGGGAATAAAAATCGCGGTAAAAAGGATATATACCGGCAATCGCGCACCACAGCTCATAAATGGCACCAAAAGTCCTGTAAAAATCCGGTCACGCCGATTTTCGAGCGTGCGTGTGGCGTAGATAGCTGGCACGTTGCATCCGAACCCGACAATCATCGGCAGAAAACTTTTACCGTGTAACCCGATGACTCGCATAAATCGGTCCATTATAAATGCGGCGCGTGCCATATAACCCGAATCTTCGAGCAGTGCCAGCGCCAAATACAGCGACATCAATACGGGGATAAAAACCAGCACCCCGCCCACGCCGGCAATGACGCCATTTGCCAGCAGGCTTTCTACCCATGTGCCGTGCAAGTGTATAGCTTGCAGAATTACGAGGGTGCGAGTGGTAACAGGACCCGCCAGCACATTGCTAATCCAGTTTAAAAACGGGGTGGCGACATCGGTGGTAATTTTGAAGACGAACCACATAATGACGAGAAAAATTGGCACACCGAGCCATTGATTGGTGACAATACGGTCAACCCTGTCAGAGAACGGCATCGTTTCTGTGGTGGGTTTGGTGACAATTTGGTGAACCCATTGATTAACAAGTTGATAACGGGCGTCTGCCAGCGCAACATCAATATCGTTGTTGTAAAGTGGTTCCAATCGGGAAAATGCATCGTCTAGCGCCGTCAAAAGGGGTTTCGCTCCCGCAGCTTGCACCACCGCGAGTAAATCATCGTCACGTTCCAGCAGTTGAAGCGCCAGCCAGCGAGCGAGATAACGGTCGGTCAGTGTGGGGGTAGCAGCGATGATTTCGGTTAAAATATGTAGTTCGGTCTCAATGGGCGAGCCGTAATTGACTAGCGGGTGGGTGGCGAGAGATGTGGTTGGCATTAGCCGGGGTCTCCGTGCGGTAGAATTTGAGGCGCGGCAAACGAGATGATACTTTGTTTCAGAGCATCAAGCCCCTGTTTTTGGCGGGCAACCATCGGTATGACGGGGGTGTCTCCCAGCAAATGTGACATTTTTGCGGTATCGATGGTAATGCTGTGCCGATGTGCCATATCGAGCATATTCAGCACGAGGATAACAGGCACGCCCGTTTCTAAAATTTGGGTGGTCAGATACAAATTTCGTTCTAAATTATTGGCATCCACAACATTTACCACCACTGCCGGGTGACTGTGGATGATATAATCACGGGCAATTTTCTCTTCGGCAGAATATGATGATAAACTGTATGTGCCGGGCAAATCCACCAACTCAATTTTGAACCCCTGATGGGTGAAATATCCGATTTTTTGTGCGACGGTTTTGCCGGGCCAATTGCCCACGTGTTGTTGCATTCCGGTTAATGCGTTGAACACGGTACTTTTGCCGGTATTTGGATTTCCTGCCAGTGCGATGTTTAGGTCTGCCATAACCTTTTACAACCGCACTTGAATTTTATCCGCCATCCCGCGCCCAATGGCAAGCCGGGTATTGTGTACGGCAACCAAAATTGGACCCCCATGGTTTTGCACAATTCTCAGTTCTATGCCGAGTACCAGCCCCAACTCGGTGAGTCGGTGACGCACTTGCCGCCCGCCGTCAATAGAGACCAGTTTTAAAATAGTATTTTGGGGTGCGTCGGACAACCGAAATATTTTGTTGATGATATTAACCGGGGGTGTTTTGCGATGAAACTGAATGCCCAACATATTATTCTCCTATGGGGATGATATTGATTTCTGTTGCCAAATGCGGTGATAACGAAACGCGCCGGTTGCCGCATGCCAGTAGCAGTGTGCCGTCGGGAGAACGGGCTAAAATTTCGGCGATAGCGCCCGCTTGTATCCCTACCTGCTGCAAAAAATCGCGCGTGGCTTGGTCGCCTTTATGTGCAATAACCATAATTTGCCCCTGTTCGCCGGGATTCAGCGTGGTCAGCGGTTGAGACAGCGTATCAATGGTGTTATTGCTGCCACCGGCGGGGATGGGTTCATCTTGAGGGCTGAGGGTGGGATTTCCCAAAAAAGCCGCCAATTTTTCTGCCAACGGCGTGGGCGTGATGTGTTCGAAGCGGCATGCAAATTCTTCTGCTTCTGTGGGGAAGATACCCAGCTTTTCCACCAAAAACACTTCCCACAGGCGGCGATGGCGCAACACGCGATGCGCCAGTTTTTCGCCCTGCGGGGTGAGGGTGACACCTTTGTATGGTTCGTATATTATCAGCGATTTACCGGTGAGTTTGCGACACATTTCGTTCGCTGACACGGGTGAAACGGTCAGCCCGTGTGCCAGAAGGGGTACCGGTACCGGTTGGGTATGCTGTTGCAGGAGTGCGATTTGCAACAGGTACATTTCGATGCTTTCGCTGGTATTATCGTTTAGGTGTGCCATAAAATTCATCCGATAAAGACAAGGTATACCTTATCTCTCTATGGTATCAAAGATACCACAAGCGCCGGTGTTTGTAAAGTAAAAATGTCACAAGAATCATAGGTGGAATGTCACATTCAAACTTAACCTCGGTTAAATTCGGACGTATCATAAAAAACGCCCCGCTCAATTGAGCAGGGCGTTTTGTAATGCGATTGCGACAGACGGATTACATCATCCCGCCCATGCCGCCCATGCCGGGGGCGCCGCCGCCGGCGGGCATTGCCGGCTCGGGGGCGGGAATGTCGGTGATGAGCGCTTCGGTAGTAAGAATCATACCGGCAATAGATGCCGCATTGGTGATAGCGCTTTTGGTTACTTTTGCGGGGTCAATGATACCCGCTTTTATCATGTCTTCAAATTCTTCAGAAAGCACGTTAAAGCCGATGTTGCTGCCATTGCCGCTGTTGAGACGACGGATTTTTTCAACGATGACGGCTCCGTCAAACCCGGCATTCTCTGCCAACCCGCGCATCGGCGCTTCCAGCGCCTGGCGTACAATTTTAATGCCGGTGTTGATGTCGGGGACATCGTGGCTCAAGTCGGCGATAGCTTTTTGGGCTTTGATGAGCGCAACGCCACCGCCGGGAACCACGCCTTCTTCCACTGCGGCGCGAGTGGCGCTCAATGCGTCTTCCACACGATGTTTCTTTTCTTTCAGTTCAGTTTCGGTGGCTGCGCCCACGCCGATAACCGCCACACCGCCGGCAAGTTTTGCCAGACGCTCTTGCAGTTTTTCGCGGTCATAATCGCTGGTTGAGTTTTCAACTTCGGCGCGAATTTGATGGATGCGTCCCTGAATGGCTTCGTCGCTGCCAGCGCCGCCCACAATGGTGGTGTCATCTTTGGTGGATGAAACTTTTTCGGCTGTGCCGAGGTCATCAAGGGTGGCATTGCCCAGGTTTTTGCCGATTTCTTCGGCAATCACTTCGCCGCCGGTTAAAATGGCAATATCTTTTAACATCGCTTTGCGACGGTCACCAAAGCCCGGCGCTTTTACTGCCAGCACGTTCAGCATACCGCGCAGTTTGTTCAGCACCAGGGTTGCCAACGCTTCGCCGTCAATATCTTCGGCGATGATGACCAAATCACGTTTGCCGGTTTGGATGAGTTTTTCTAAAACCGGAACCAGGTCTTGTGCCGATGAAATTTTCTTTTCGTGAATGAGGATGGATGGATTTTGCAAATTGGCTTCCATCGTGTCAGCATCGGTGATGAAGTAGGGGCTAATGTAGCCACGGTCAAATTGCATCCCGTCCACATACGAGGTTTCAAACTGCAACCCTTTGCTTTCTTCCACGGTGATGACGCCATCTTTGCCAACTTTTTCCATCACTTCGGCAATGAGGTTGCCGATTTCTTCATCGGCGGCGGAGATGCTGGCAACATCAGCCACGGCTTCGCGTCCTTCAACCGGAATTGCCATCTCGCCCACCGTTTCGGTGATTTTGCGCGCGGCAATTTCGATACCGCGTTTCAGCAGCATGGCGTTGGCGCCGGCGGCGATATTTTTGAGACCCTGATTGGTGATGGCTTGCGCCAAAACGGTTGCGGTGGTCGTTCCGTCACCGGCGACATCGTTGGTTTTGGTAGCGGCTTCTTTTAAAAGCTGCGCGCCCATATTTTCAAAAGGGTCTTCCAGTTCAATTTCTTTGGCGACGGTAACGCCATCGTGGGTAACGGTGGGGGCGCCCCATTTTTTGTCAATGGCGACGTTGCGTCCTTTGGGACCGAGGGTGGTTTTTACTGCATCGGCAAGCGTATCGACGCCGCGTTTCAGCGCCCGACGAGCTTCTTCGTTAAAAGAAATCTGTTTTGCCATGAGTGTTTACTCCTTTTTTGATTGAATTTAATTGATTTCAAAACAAGATAGTTCAACTTTAGCACACTAAAGGTTAGAGTGCTAAAACCGAAAACTATCATACTCAAAAAAGGGAAAATTTGCAAATACAGAAGGTGAATTTTGGCACTCGAGGATGGAGAGTGCCAAAATTATAACGGCAAACTTTTACGCGCTATGGTTATAGTTATCACTGCCATTGCACTGTGGAAAACGCAGTAAACTATTCTTTGCTGCTTGAATCTTCGCTATTGTTTTTTTCTTCTGCGGTGGTATCGTCTTGCCCGTCATCCACTTGATTCTTAAATTCGCGAATGGATTTACCAATAGCACCGCCAATTTCCGGTAAACGACCCACGCCGAAAATTACCACAATGATGACCAAAATAATAAGTAGCTCAGGAATACCCAGACTTGGCATACAATTCTCCTTAAATGTTACTGTGATAGCACTCACTATCCACAAAGGATTATAGCACAGCTTATATCGCTGGCAAATAAAATGGGGTATATGATTTATGATTTATGGATGCGCATTCTATATTGCCTGCCTGTAAACTTTGCCCCCGTCCGGCGTGCCATTATAATGTATTTATGTTGAAAATATTTTTGCTGGGACCCTTTCATATCACCATTGACGGCAAGCCCATCCCTGAAGCAGCGTGGCATACGCGGCAGGCGCAGCAGTTGCTAAAAATCTTGCTCACCCGCCAGGGGCAAATTGTGGCGCGCGATGTTTTAATTGAGGCGCTGTGGCGCAATGCCGACCCCGGAAAAGCTGCCACCACGCTGCGTACCGCTATCAATGCACTGCGAAAAACGCTGGAACCCGACCGACCCCCATACACGCCGTCGTCGTTTATTGTGGCACATGCGCCCGGCTATAAATTTCAACTGTCGGAAAATGTATGGATTGATGCACAGGTATTCGATTCGCTGTTGGATACAACAGTCGCTACCTCCAACCCGGATGAACAACACGCGCTATTGGAACAGGCGTTGGCGCTGTATCAGGATGATTATTTGTGTGATGACCTGTATGCCGATTGGGTAAATGCCGAACGGGAACGTTTGCGAGAACGATATTTGTTGGCATTAACCAAACTGGCGGATAGCCACGCCCGTCGCGGCGAATATGACCGCGCCACCGCCGATTTACGTCGCGTTCTCACTCGTGACCCCGGTCGAGAGCCGGAATATCGCACGTTAATGCGCTATTATATGCGGCAGGGTGATATGGTTGCGGCATTAAAAGCTTTTGAACAATTGCGCCAATATTTGGCAACTGAACTGGGGGCAGACCCGTCTCCGCAGACTTTGGCGCTCCATCAAGCTATTCTTAATGGACAACTCACTGAACCCATTGCGCCCTCCCTTGCCGGTAATGCTAATGCGACCCCGTTGGACAATGTATTTGTGGGGCGGCAGCGTGAGTTGACCCTGTTGCAAGATTGGATACGCGAGTTGAAACACAACCACGGATGCATGGTGTGCATCACCGGCGAAAGTGGGGTGGGCAAAACAAAACTTGCCACCATAGCGCTCCGCCGTGCGGTTGAAGAGCAGAT
>CAYZQQ010000055.1:0-13592 GCA_964480075.1 uncultured Anaerolineaceae bacterium | reverse complement strand
ATCGGGGGCGGGTACGTCGGTTTCTTCGCCCAAAATCTTGTTAATAGCGCGAATGTATCCCCGCGAAAGCCGTTCCAATTCGCCCGGCGACAGTTCTTTGGGGTTGCAAATGACACCCCCTTTGCCGCCCCCCAGTGGAATATCTACCACGGCGGTCTTCCATGTCATCCATGCTGCCAGCGCGCGCACGGTGTCAACAGTTTCGGCGGGATGAAACCGGATGCCGCCTTTGGTGGGTCCGCGGCTATCGTTGTATTGCACCCGAAAGCCTTTGAACACGGTTACGGTACCGTCATCCATCCGCACGGGGATGGTCACGTGCAATTCGCGGCGCGGTTCACGCAACAAGGCGTGAGTTGCCGGGTCAAGCGCCAGCAGTTCGGCTGCTTCATCTAATTGGTGTTGAGCGATTTGAAAGGGATTTAGATTTTCGGTCATAATTTTTAAACCTCGTCATTGAAGTAATAAATGTTTGGAAAATAAAAAAGATGAGTGCGCCCCTATGCGCCAAACTCGTCCACCAATAAAATATATCCGGTCTCTTTGTCACCTCCTTGTGAAAATACGACCATTCTACTGCTTTTTTCCAGCTAAATTATACCATAATCTTTAAATAACCCACTATGGTTGCCAATATTTTTGCGCTCAATGTGGCACATGCGAGTATTCTCGCCGGCGCCACAGTCGATGCCACAGTGACATAATCCACATGCGCATCATTTCTAAGAGTCCCGTCGCTTTTAGCACGGTTTTTTCCTCCGACAGCTTCAGCGTGAGCGTTTTTGGATAAAACACCTTCGCTCCCACCTCACCGAGCCAATCATAGGTTTCGGTCACTGTATCCGGTTCAGCGCCGAATAAATTGCCGGTGAGCCGGTAGAATGCATCGGTCACCAGAATATATTCGTGGGCAGCAACACCATTTTTTAACAGCCGATGCACTAGAATCACATCTTCGCCCGCCAGCTCGTTGAACTGCTTAATTTGTTTGAATACCGCCCGTCCAAAATGTACCACGGTTTTTAACTGCAATTGGTGAATATTGGTACATGCGTCGCAGAAACAGCCCCCTTCGCCATGGAGGATGAGCGTTTGCTGTTTGAGTTTAAAAGCATCAAAAAATCGCAAAATTTGACCGGCTACATCCGCCGCCACAACTGCCGGTTCTGCGGTAACTTCGGTGAACATAAATGCCGCATCGCCTTCCAGCTTGTTCAATTGGAGCGGAAATTGCGCTTTGTCGATAACCGCTTCCAGCAATTCTGAAATGATTTCTTCAGCGTGCAAAACGCTGGTGCGATGAAAGTTTAGAAATTTGGTGTACCCGCTAATGTCCACCATTATCAGAATGACGGGTTTTTCTTGCATATTTGCCATGATTTTTTCAACTTCATTCCATTAATTGTTGGCGAAGACGTTGTTCTGCCATTTTGGGATTTGCTTTACCCCGGCTCAAGCGCATCACTTGCCCCACCAGAAACCCGATGATTTTTTCTTTACCCGCTTTAAATTGCAATGCTGCGTCCGGGTTGTCTGCCAAAACCTGCGAAACCAGTGCATCCAATGCAGAAATATCGTTGATTTGTTTCAATCCTTTGGCTGCCACAATTGCATCGGGTGCGGTGCCGCTGCGCCACATTTCCGTTAAAACTTCTTTTCCTGCCAACCGATTGATGTCGCCGGCTTCAACCATTTCCATCAACCACACAAATTTGGCGGGAGTCATTTTAATATCCGATGCATCTGTATCATTTTCGTTCAACAGTCGAAAAATCTCGCCGGTCATCCAGTTACTCATAGTATGCAGCGAAAGTTTCCCGGCGCCGGCATTCACCACTGCTTCAAAATATTCGGCACGAGCGCGGTTTTCGGTGAGCACGGCAGCATCTTGCGCCGAAAGTCGCCATTGGGAGATATAACGGTTCATTTTCGCGGCGGGCAGTTCCGGCAGCGCGGTTTCCAATTCGGCAATCCACGCCGGGTCAAGTTCCAGCGGCGGCAAATCGGGTTCGGGAAAATAGCGATAGTCGTGCGCATCTTCTTTGGTGCGCTGCACCACGGTGCATCCGCGATTTTCGTCCCAGCCCATTGTCACCTGTTCCACCTGCCCGCCCGATTCCAACACCTGTGTTTGGCGTTCAATTTCGTAGGCGATGGCGTTGCGCACGGCGCGGAACGAGTTGAGGTTTTTCACTTCCACTTTTGTGCCCCACACCTCCGAGTCTACCGGCTTGAGCGACAGATTCACTTCGCAGCGCATCGCGCCTTTCTCCATGTCGCCGCTGGAAACGCCCAAATAACGGGCGATTTGCCGCAGTTGAGTCACGTAGGCATACGCTTCATCGGCGGTGCGGATGTCGGGTTCGGACACAATTTCCATCAACGGCACCCCGGCGCGGTTCAAATCAACCAGCGAACCGCCATCGATATGGGTCAGTTTGCCGGTGTCTTCTTCTAAATGGACGCGAGTCACACCGATAGTCTTACGGGTATCGTTTACAATTACATCTAATTTTCCGTTGGTACAGAGTGGCAATTCATACTGCGAAATCTGGTAGCCTTTGGGCAAATCGGGATAAAAATAATTTTTGCGGGCAAATACGTTGTGTGAGTGAATTTCGCAACCGAGCGCCTGTCCGGTCATAATGGTGAACGCCACTGCTTGCCGGTTGATGACCGGCAGCGCGCCGGGTAATCCCAAACACACGGGGCAGACGTTGGTGTTCGGCGGCGCATCAAATGCCTCGGCGCGGCAGGGGCAAAACATTTTGCTTTTTGTCTGTAATTCAATGTGAACTTCCATTCCAATAATGGCTTCGTAAGTTGTCATTTTAGTGTGTCCGTCCTACAATTACTTCATATTTTTGGTTTGGTGAAACTCCGGGTCATTATAATCCTGATTAAGCAAATCACGAAACCAAACAAACTATATTTTTGTATTAACAAGGAGTTGATACGACGATGACATCAGTAGAGATGTTAACAAAAAATCCGGGCGCAAGTTTTTTGGCAAACGCCCAGGCTAGTTTGACCAGCGCTGCGCAAGCGTTAAACCTTGAACCCAACATTTTTGCGCTATTGCGCACCAATAGCCGTTCTCTCATTGTTTCGTTGCCGGTAGAGATGGACGACGGGCATATCGAAGTATTCACCGGCTATCGCGTGCAGCACACCACTGCCCGGGGTCCCGCTAAAGGTGGTATCCGTTACCACCCGTCTGTTACGCTGGAAGAGGTTTCGGCATTGGCGCAGTTGATGACATGGAAATGTTCACTGGTGAATGTGCCATTCAGCGGTGGCAAAGGCGGCATTGCTGTTGACCCCCGCAAGCTGTCAGAAAACGAATTGCGCCGTATGACGCGCCGCTACACATATGCCATCAGCCCCATCATCGGACCCAATATTGATATTCCTGCGCCCGATATGAATACCAATGAACGCACCATGAGCTGGATTTCCGACACATATGCTATCATCAAAGGCGAAAATAATAGCGAAATTGTCACCGGCAAACCCGTGAGTCTGGGCGGTAGTCTGGGGCGTATTGACGCCACCGGGCTGGGCGTGGCAATTTCGGTAAAAGAAGTGCTCAAACGCGCCGGAAAACCGATGGAAGAATGCACGGTAGCAGTGCAGGGGTTCGGCAATGTGGGCACGTGGAGCGCTCGCCACATCTCTGAAATGGGCGCGAAAATTGTCGCCATCAGTGATATTTCCGGCGGCTATTATAACCCCGCCGGGCTGGATATTGAAGCAATGGTGGATTATGTAAAACAAAGCAAGGATCGCACACTCGCAGGCTTCACCGCCCCCGGATTGACCACCATCACCAATGAGGAATTGCTTGAACTGCCGTGCGACGTGCTGGTTCCCGCCGCGATGGAAAACCAAATTACCGCCGCCAACGCCGACAAAATCCGCGCCAGTTTCATCGTTGAAGGCGCAAACGGTCCCACCACCCCCGAAGCGGACGCTATTTTGCAAGACCGGGGCATCATTTTGGTGCCCGATATTCTGGCGAACGCCGGAGGGGTGGTCGTCAGCTATTTTGAATGGGTACAGGGGCGTGAAGGTTTCTACTGGACCGTAGAAGAAGTTCGCAACCGATTGCATCATTTTATGGGGATCGCCTTTGATGATATGTACACCTTTGGGCAGCACCGCAACGTGCCGTTGCGCCAAAGCGCGATGATGCTCGCCGTGCAGCGTGTCGCCGATGCCGTGGCTCTGCGCGGAATTTTCCCATAAACAGATAGGCGTAGATTACCAATCTCTCAAAAGCATTATGACTTCTTTTTGGCACAAACTCTGGCGCTGGGCGTTGGGCGAAAATTATTCACTACTGCCCGCGCCGGAGTCTTTTCCGCAACCGAAACCGCAGCGCCCCCACACACCGGCGCCACCGAAACCACCCACGCGCACCATCCTCACCGGCGCCGGCGACACCTTGTTTTCGCTGGCGGAAAAACATCACACCACCGTGCAAGCAATTATCAGCCTGAATCGCATCAATCCGCGCCAACCGTTACGGCAGGGACAACAATTGCTCATTCCCGATTTTGATGCGGCGGAAATCATCCGCTCGCCCGCCGAACCTGAATTCGCGGCGGCGCCCCGGTCATCGCCGCCAAAAATAGCGGGTTCCATGCCGAAAAAACCACAACCGAAGCCTATCCCCCCTGTTCTCAAGCCATCGAAAAAAAAGCCGGTAAAACCCATTCCCCCATCTCCCCCGAAGCAATCCGTGCCACCGCCGAAAATCATCGTGCCTCCCAAACCGAAAATTGCGCCCGAACCGGCATCCATCATTCCCGAACATACCATCGCCGGGATATTTATGAGCCGTCAGGTTCTGCTGGAAAACGGTGCGGCGCAGCACGCCATTTTGTCGCTTTTGGAAACCACACCCATCAACACGGTGGTGATTGATTTTAAAGATGCGTGGGGCGCGTTGAGCCATCCGGTTGCCAATGGTGTGGCAACTGCGGCGGGCGCAAATCGCTGGACGATTGACCACCTGCCGGCGTTGGTCGCATCGCTGCGGCAAGCGAACGTTACATGCATCGCGCGGATTGTGGCGCTAAAAGACAATCTCATCGCGCCGGCATTGCCCCACTTGGCGGCGCAATCGGTTCACCGCGAACGTTTATGGCAAAACCAACATGGGTTCCACTGGCTTGACCCGTTTCAGTTAGATGTCTGGGATTATTTATTGGATGCGGCTGCCACAGCCGCCCGGCTCGGGTTCACCGAAATACAATTTGACTGCCTGCGATTCCCCCATCCGTCAGCCGCCGGCAGCGCGCATTTTTCGCGCCCCACCGCACCCGATAGCCGGGTGAACGCACTGACCGCATTTCTCAGCGCGGCACGGGGACATTTGCCCGCCAATGTTTCGCTGTCGCTGGCGGTAGAAGGCTATACCTGCTGGCGCGATGATGATTTCGGCACAGGACAGCGGCTCGCTGCGTTAAACCGCTATGTGGATGTGATTGCGCCGGGCGTATATCCCAGCCAATTTGGGCGGGGCATTCCCGGTTGTGCCGACCCGCTATCGCACCCGGCAAAAACGGTGGAAACAACCGTGCATGCCGCCCGCAAACGAATGAAATCGAATTGCGGGGTGCGCCCGTGGTTGCAAGATTTTCCGTGGGATGCAGACGGTTCGCGGTTCGATGCCGCATCCATTTCCGCACAGATACGCGGGGCATTCGCCGGCGGCGCAAACGGCTTCTGCCTGTGGAACACAGAAGCAGCCTATTCAAGATTGGCAAATTTAAATGCAAAACAAAAATCATGAACATTAAACCCAAACCTTTTCTCATTATTCATTTTATATTTTTCATTGCTTTTCTTGCCGCCTGCACACCCACCGAGACCCCACCGCTGCCCGCGCCGGGCAATCTACAATCGGCGCAGGTGGTGCAGGTAATTGATGGCGATACCATTGACGTGCTGCTGGACGGGCAAAAATATCGGGTGCGATACACGCTCGTCAATACTCCCGAAACGAAACATTCCCCCAAAGGTGCAGAGCCGTTCGGCGCGGAGGCTTCGGCGGCGAATCGCGCGCTGGTGGAAGGCAAGACCGTCCAACTGGAAAAAGATGTCAGCGAAACCGACCGGTACGGTCGGCTGTTGCGATATGTGTATGTGGATGGGAAATCGGTAAATGAGGAACTGCTGCGGCAGGGCATGGCGCACGTCGCCACTTTTCCGCCGGATGTGAAATATGTGACGCGGTTTCTGGCGGTGCAAAAAGACGCGCAAACCGCCAAACGCGGCATTTGGGCAGATTACGGTACGCTGGAAATCACGGCGGTGGATGTCCGCGCAGAGGTGGTGACGCTGTACAATCCGCAAAATGCCGCGCAATCACTCGACGGCTGGACACTCGTTTCGGAGCGGGGCGACCAGCGCTGCCCGCTGCGCGGCTCGCTCGCGGCGGGCGATTCGGTGCAGGTGTGGGCGCGCGCCGCCGACGCGAGTCGGGGCGGCATCAACTGCGGCTTCAGCGAGGGTATCTGGAGCAATTCTAACCCCGACCCCGCTGTTTTGCTTGACCCCGCCGGACTGGAAGTCTATCGAAGTAACGAGTAACGAATTACGAATCTACCCCCGTCCCCCGGCGAGTTTCACTGCGGCGGGCGAACGTTTCAGCGTTGCCATCGCCCAAATGCCGACTGCGGGTCCTAGCGCCAGAAACGCGAATGCCCATTCCCAGCCGACCCTCTGCGCCAATGTGGGTATCAGCCGGATGGTGATGAGCGTCAGCAGAAACCCGAGGCTCGTTTGCACCGTCAGCGCCGTGCCGATATATTGCGGGTGGCTTAACTCGCTGATGCACGCGGAAAACTGCGCCGAATCCGCCACCACTGCGAACCCCCACAGCAGCGTCAGCCCCGCCACCAGCCACGGGTTCCCGCCGAAAAATTGCCCCACCACCACCGCAATCGTCCCGCTCACCGCCATTGAAGCGATGGTGACGGTGGTACGCCCTAATTTGTCTGCCAGTTGTCCCGCCAGCACGCTCCCCAGCCCGCCGATGGCAATCACCCCGAACGCGGTCAGGCTGGCCCACGCCGCGCTTACCCCCGCCAGTTTAAAACTCGCCAGCAGGAAAATGGGAACCCACGCCCACATGGCGTATAATTCCCACATGTGCCCCAGATAGCCTAAATTCGCCAAAACGGTTTCCCGTTCCCGCGATATTTCCACGATATAGCGCCAGTTGAACGGCGGCGTTTTGGTGCGATACGGACCTTCATCCACAAAAATGGCGGCGATGATACCGCCCGTCGCCGCCAATCCCGCCGCGAGATACAGCACAAATTGCCAGTTTTCCACCGTGCCGAACACGTTGAGCAGATGCGGGGCGGCGCTCCCCACCGTCAGCGCGCCCACCAGCAGCCCAATGCCCAGCCCGCGGTCTTCCCGCGTCCACGTTGCCATAATTTTCATCCCGACGGGATACACCCCCGCCAGAAAAACACCCGTCAGAAAACGGAGCACCAATGCCAGCCCCAGCCCGTGCGCCGCGAGCGGAATCAGCGCGGTGGCGATGCCTGCCGCCAGCGCCGCTCCGGCGAACAACCGGCACGATGGCAGCCGGTCAGCCAAATTGAACACTGCCGACGCGAGCGCGCCGACCACGAATCCCACCTGCACCGACATGGTGAGCCACGCCCGTCCGCCCGCCGTCAGCCCCCATGCGTCCGTCAGCGCGGGAACCACCGCCGATGCGGAAAACCACACCGCCATCCCCAGCAGTTCCGCCAGCGACAACAGCCACAGCGTGCGCCATTTTTTATCCAGTTTTTGAGTTTGAGAAATTGTATCGGTTTGAGTTGCCATCATCGCCTCCGGGGAATGTGCCTTTTTCAATTGACGATAATGGCGGGGGAAACCTTACGGGGATTGGCAATAGCGATAGAGATTCATCACTCGATGACCACTGCGCCGGAACCTTGGTCAATTTCCAGTTCGATGAAATTATCGGCGTTGGAAAATCCATCCGTCACCCACACCAACTCGCCGCCGGACGTGGATGGCGCCTGCTCGAAACGGCTGTCGGCGTGAAATGCTCCGCTGCCGCTATTGAGCACAACTTTCGCCGCCAGCGATTCCGGCAGTTGAAAGACAATCTGCCCCGACCCGCTATCAATCACGGCGTGAACCTGCCCGCGTTCGGGTAGGGCAATCCGCATATTCCCCGACCCGGCATCAACGGTCAGCGTGCGAACATCCAACCCGTGCAAATCGGCATCCAACGCGCCAGAACCCTGATCCAGCATCAAATTGAGTTTTACGCGCGGGTGGAGTCCCACCTGCCAGCCGGGATTTTCATTACCGTTCAAAGAGGGGGCGATAAAAAGTTGCTGCGAACGGGTATCCAAATTCACCGATGCGTGCTCGCCGCCGGTGTTCACATCAAATTGCAGTGTGCCAAAATAGTTGATGTCCCCTTCAATGAGCGAATTCGAATCGGACAGCGGGTAGAGTCGCACCGGCGCAACCGGCAAATCAACGGTCACATCCGCGGAAGTGATGCCATTCAGCGGGGTTTGGATGGTTTCGTGTTTCAGCGTGGCGTCGGCAAACTGCTGCAAAATGGTCTCTTGTGAATTGAATGCCAACAGCGCGAACAGCACCGCGCCCACAATCATCACTACTGCCATCACGGTGGTGATGGCGGCTCCCAGCGTGGAGCGCCGCCCCAGCAGAATGTCCAACCCGGCGATGACCAGCAGCAGGGGCCAGAATCGCCACAGCAGGTTTATCGAATTGGGGGGCAACATGCCAAAATTCGACAGCAGCAATATCGTTCCACCGGCAATTAAAACCATTGGCCAGAAAAATGAGGGTTTGTTTTTTGAATATGACATGATTTCAGTTCCGGGGTTTAAGGTTCAAGGTTCAAAGTTCCATAGTGGTTATAGGTTAACCGGTAGAGTGCTACGTTTGAAAATAGATTTTGTCTGTCATTCCCGCATGCTTTAAGCGGGAATCCACGCTTGAGACCCTGATGGATGCCCGATAACTACATTCGGGCATGACAATCATCCTGAAAAGGCAAAAATTAGGGTTGCAGGTCATATTTTCACGTTTCACAAATCACCAACTCTACCCCCCATTACGCAAAAAGCAGGCAGAAGTTGCAAATTTATCACTCGCCATTCGTCATTCGCCACTCAAAATGATGATGCACCCGTCAATGGCGGGGTTAACCGGGCTGAAGTTTTCCAGATACCATTTCAGCACGGTGGAACCGCTGACATCCGCTTTGCGGATGTTGCGCGCGTTTTTCAGTTCAAAATAGCCCGCGCCACCGCGTCCCATATAGCCATCGGTCACAATGCGGAAGGTGCGCCCCGCATCTAAAAAGTCCACCGGCTCGCCGCGAAACTCGGCGCGGACAATGCGCTCGCCGGGCGCAAGAATGCACGGGTGGTGCGAGTCGATTTTCAGCGGCGGGCGCGATGGGTGGATGACCACTTTCAGCCCCGACTGCGACAAAAATGTGCCGACGGTGTACGGCAGCGCACTCGCACCGCGTTCCAAAAGTACTTTCAACTGTGGCGCAGAAATTTCCATCAGCATGGGATGGTTGTCAAAGGGATGATATTCGCTCAAATCATGGTTGGTAAAATTTCCGGCGGGATAACTACGGTCGCCGCGCAGGGTGCCCATATGGACAAATGCCAGCTCCACCGCATCGCCAAAATACGCCCGCATCGCAGCGGTGAAAAAGTTGCCCGCCGTACTTTCGCCCGCCCCTTTGATTTGGCTGCGGGTATCAATCGGCATGGCAAGCTGACCGAGCACGCGCTCCGGCGGCAATTTCTCGCGCCAGCGGTCAATTTCCGCGGCGACGGCGGGGTCATCGGCAAACGAATCATCCAGTGGCACGAGACGATAATCGGTCAAACGGGGGGGGGAACCCGCCGAAATTTCCAGCGTCAGCAGCCCCATCAATTGCCCGCCGGCAATGGCGCGGACAATCGGCGTGCCGTTGATGACCAGCGGGTTTTCCAGCGGCAAATGGGTGTGCCCGCCGATAATCAGGTCAATGCCGGGCACGGCTTCTGCCACCGCGACATCTCCCAATTGCCCTAAATGCGACAGATGGATGACCACATCCGCCTGTGCCCGCAATTGCGGAATCAGTCGGTGCGCGGTGTCGATGGCAGGTTCCACCTGCACCGCCGCCTGAAATTGGGCGGGATAAAGTTGCATGGCATCAATCAGCATACTGAAAAACGCCACTTTCACCCCGCCGATGGTTTTGATGACCGACGGCTGCCACGAATTTGCCAGCGGGTGTCCGGGCGGGAATACCATATTGGCGCACAATACGGGGAATTTCGCCTGCCGCAACCGGTCAGCCAGCACGCCGATGCCGCCATCGCAATCGTGGTTGCCCAGCGCGCCCGCATCATACCCCAGCATGTTCATCAGCCGGATATCCGGTTTGCCGCGAAAGGCGTGCCAAAAGCGCGACCCCTGATAAAAATCGCCCGCATCCACCAGCAATAGTTGCGGGTGCGCGGCGCGCTGTTGGCTGATGAACGTGGCTCGGCGGGCATACCCCCCCAGCAGCGTGCCGGATGCGGTGGGCAGGGGGTGGAGTTGTCCGTGAGTATCGTTGCTGTGAAGGATGGTTAATTGCATGGTCACACCTCAAATGAGAGCAATACCACCACCGATTCGCCCTGCACGGTGTAGGTAGATTGGTTGGGCAATTCCACTTCTTTGCCGGGCAGCCGAATATCAAACGGGGGAGCGAATGCCGTATCAATAATCAGCCGCCACAGTTTCCCCTTTGGCGCGGGGGGCAGATGAAAATATGCGGAACCCTGACCATTATTGAACATCAGCAGCGCATCATTATCCGAGCGATTTTCACCGATGATTTCGCGCCGCCCGTCGATGAGACACATAAGCGTGTGACTTTTTTCACTCCAATCCGGTTCCGTCAATTCGGTGGAAAACCATTGAATATCGAGCGCGTTGCCGCTCTGTCCCACAAAAAAATGTGACCGGTAAAATATAGGATGCTGTTTGCGAAATGAAATCATGTGCCGCGCAAAACGATACACTTCCCCGTATTTCTGTTTGAACGACCAATCTATCCAACTGATTTTATTATCTTGGGCATAGCCATTGTTGTTTCCCTGCTGCGTCCGCCGAAATTCATCTCCGGCAAGCATCATGGGTACGCCTTGCGACAGCATGAGGGTAGCAATAAAATTTTTAATGCGCCGCACCCGTCGCTGTTCGATGGGTTGGTTTTTGGTGGGTCCTTCTACCCCCATATTGTCGCTGATATTATTATCATCGCCATCCCGGTTATTTTCGCTATTTGCCAAATTGTGTTTTTGGTTGTAGCTCACCAAATCATTCAGCGTGAACCCATCGTGAGAGGTGATAAAATTGATGCTGTGACACGGCGTGCGTCCGTCGTCCAAATACAGGTCACTGCTGCCCGCCAGCCGGGTCGCCAATGCAGAAACCATGCCGGCATCGCCACGCCAAAACCGCCGCATATCGTCGCGGTAGCGTCCGTTCCATTCTGCCCAACGCCTGCCGGGAAAGGCGCCCACCTGATATGCCCCCGCCGCATCCCATGCTTCGGCGATAATTTTGGTGTTTCGCAAAATAGGGTCTTCGGCGATGCGCTCCACAATGGGCGGGTTTTCCAGCATATTGCCCAATTGATCGCGCCCCAGCACCGACGCCAAATCGAAGCGGAAACCATCAACATGCATATCCACCACCCAATAGCGCAGCGAATCGAGTATCAAATCGCGGACGACGGGATGATTGCAATTGACGGTGTTCCCCGTGCCGGAGAAATTTTTGTAATTGCGTTTGTCATCCTCCAGTAAATAGTAAATGGAATTGTCAATCCCTTTGAACGAAAATACAGGACCCAGATGATTTCCTTCGGCGGTGTGATTGTAAACCACATCCAAAATTACTTCAATGCCCGCCCGGTGCAATTCGCGCACCATCAATTTGAACTCGTAAATTTGCTGTCCCAACTCTGTACGGGAGCTGTACCCCGGTTCCACCGAAAAAAAGTTAATCGGATTGTACCCCCAGTAATTGGTCAGCGGTTTGCCGGTGAGCGGATTGGTGTGCCCAAACAACCCCCGGTCGAATGTCTGCACGGGCAGCAATTCCACGGCGGTGATGCCCATTTCTTGCAAATGCGGCATCATCTCGATAACACCGGCGTATGTACCGGGCGCATTCGCTCCCGATGACGGATGCGCGGTGAATCCTTTGACGTGCATTTCGTAAATAACGGTATGCCGCAGCGGTCGGTTGAGGGGTTTATCGCCGCGCCAATTAAAACTCGGCGATTCTACCATACATTTGGGCGACCATCCAAACTGCCCGCTATGCAATTTACTCATCGCTGCCTGCTCGCAATCGCTGTCAAACGTGCCGGTCAGCGCCCGCGCATACGGGTCAATCAATCCGATACCGGGGTCAAAACGATGCCCCCTCTCCGGATTGTTGGGTCCATCCATACGATACAGATACAGTTGACCTTCGCCCACGCCATACACATCCATATGCCAGATATCGCCGGTTCGATTGAGCACGGGGTCAAATTCAAGCTCGCGGGCGGGCATATCGTCATCATAATGATTGAACAGCATCAGCCACACGCGCGTGGCATTGCGGCTGAATATTGAAAAGCGAACGTGTCTATCGTGAATGGTCGCACCCAACGGCAGCGGACTGCCGGGGACAGAAATTATTTCGGTCATAGATTGATTTCCGGTTTTAAGTTTCAAATTTCAAGTTGCAGGTCTCAAGTTTAAAGGTATGCAATATGCAATATTATTTGGCGAATTTGCAAATAGGCAAATGAGCGAAAATACGCTTCACTATTCACTATTCACTATTCACTATTCACTATCCATTCCTCCGCGCGGGGGCGATAAACGCCCGTGGTGTCCCAATCCACCACATGGACAAACTCCGCGCGGGCTGCGGCATCGCGGTGGCGCGACTGCAAAATTCGCCCTAAATGGAAGTGCGCCGCCACATCATTCGGCGAAAGTTGCACCGCGCGGCGCACATCGGCTTCCGCCCCGCCAATATCGCCGGACTGAAATTTCGCCCAGCCGCGCAAATCGAGCGCATGCGGGTTATCCGGCTGCAATTCAACCAACCGCTCCGCCGCCGTCAACCCGTTTTCCGCCACCCGATACCCGCGCAGCACATAAAATTCTGCCAGCAACCGTTGGTAATCAGGATTATCCGGTTCCGCTTGCACCACCGACTGATACCATGCCGCCGCCGAAACCAAGTCGCCCATTTGCGTCAGCGTTTCAGCGGCTTCAATTGCCAGCGCCACATTTTTCGGGTCGATATCCATCCCCGCCAGAAATTCATCCAGCGCTTCCGGCAAAAGTTTCTGCCGCCGCAGATACAATCCGCGAAAATAAGGAACCAGCGCCAGTGCGGGGTCGAGTGTTTCTGCGCGGTGGAACGATTCCAGCGCCGGCAACCCAAGCATAGCCTGCACCCGCCCCAAAAACGCCCACCATTCGGCGCGGTCGGGGTCGGTCTGC
>CAYZQQ010000054.1:0-13604 GCA_964480075.1 uncultured Anaerolineaceae bacterium | reverse complement strand
GCATACGAGATTCTCCGGAGTGACTGGAGTTCAGACGTGTGCTCTTCCGTCTGCCGGTAGGATTACAGAATGGACATGGTATTAAATCATACCAATATATGTTCAGTCGTTCTTGCAACCATGCTTGAATTTTCACGTATAAAATGATAAACTGGTAGAAAACACTTTCAAAACCGAACACCATCCATAGGAGGGAGCAATGGGTTTGGGTGCAATGATGCAAACGTGGTTGAATGTACTTACTCATCCCGGCGAAGCTACTTTTCAAGAAGAGTGCAACACCCCGTATGCAAGCCTTACCACTGCTATTATTTGGGTAGCCGTCGCTACTGTAGTGACGGCAATTTTTGCTGTAGTTGGGTTTGTCACCAGCGACAATCAGCCAATGGGTAGAATTACAGCAAGCAACATCATCCCTATGGGAATACGCCAGCAGTTTGCACAATCAATCAGTAATGGGAGTTTTTTCATCGTATTACGTATAGCGTTCGTTTTTATCACCCCCATTATATTTCTGATTGTTTCCGGTGTCTTTTTCCTGATTGCCAAAAAGTTTGGCGGTAATGGTAAATTTGAGGAGCAAACCTATCTGCTTTCCATCTTTTGGGTACCCATTACTATGGTGAACGCGGTGATGAAGGCGATACCATTTCTGGGTGGGTATATCGTTCTTACCATTTTTATCTTTTCAATTTACGAAATTGTGCTAGCCACCCTTGCCGTAAAAGTCTCGCATAACCTTACCATAGGAAAAGCAATTTCTAGTGTATTACCCCCCATATTGATGATATTTCTTTGCTCCATTTGTACCGTAGTTGTGGGCATTGGCTCTCAATTGAAAGACGGTTAAGTCTCCAATTTCTAAACTCACAACGTATTTTTGCCGTTGTTGAAGTGTCCCAAAATTACCGAACGCTTTTTGCAACCATGCTTGAATTTTCACGTATAAAATGATAAACTGGTGAAAACACTTTCAAAACCGAACACTATTTATAGGAGGGAATAATGGATTTTGGCGCAATGATTCAAACGTGGTTGAATGTGCTCACCCACCCCGGTGAAACTGTTTTTCAAGAAGAACGAACCAAACCGCAAGCTACACTGGCGAATGCTATCATCTGGATAATCATCGCGGGCGTGATTGCGGCCATTTTTGGCGCGATTGGCGCGGCTATCAGCGGCGCGCTGGGAACCGGCGCCGGCTTGATGCAAACAATACTGTCACAAGCGGATTTGCCGCCGGAAGCCCACCAGCAAATGTTACGAATATTTGCGGCGCGCACCGCCGGTGGTGGGGCAGGGTTGTTTGGGGCGTTATGCGGCACGCTGTTCATCGTACCGATTTTCTTTTTGATTGGCTCCGGCATTTTCTTTGTGATAGCCAAACTTTTCGGTGGTGATGGCGATTTCTCCGAGCAAACGTACCTGTTGGCAACCTTCACCGCACCCATCACCATTGTGAACGCGGTCATCGGTGTGGTGCCGTATTTGGGTGGTTGTGTCACTTTCTTCATCTCGATTTACCAGTTGGTTTTAACCTATTATGCCATCAAAGTTTCACACAATTTGTCATCGGGTAAAGCTATTATGACCGTGCTCGTTCCCATTCTGGTGATTTTTGCGTGTGTCATTTGCGGGTTTGTGGTGATGTTTGCCACAATTTTGGGCGCAGCCGGTTTAGGTGGCGGTAATTTTTAATTCAATTTGGGCTTAATTCCCCGTGGCTTGCCACATTTGTCATTCCCGCGAAAGCACCCAAACAACGGGCACAGGCGGGAATCCAGAAAATGGATTCCGGATAATTTCCTGCGGAAATTTCCGGAATGACATTTTGATACCCCGCAGCTTGCTGCGGGGAGTATTCATTGCATAATATGAGTGAATTGCCGGTAGGGGCACGTTGCGGCGTGCCTCTTTTTTTTGCCCTAAAATTGATGCCCGCCCTGAATTTTTGGCAGGCTGCACCGGGCGGGTATAATTTCAGCAATAAAGACGGGAGAAATGTTTGAATGCACGTAACATGCTACACCACCGCCGACGCTTTCGATGAACTGGCTGAAGCGTGGAACGATTTGATGGGGCGCGCGGTTTCCGCTCCTATTTTTATGACGGTTGAATACCAGCAAATTTGGTGGCGGCACTTTGGGCGCGGTAATCTGTGCATTATCGCCGTGCGCACCGCTGAAGGCTCGCTGGCGGGGCTGGTGCCGCTGTTTGTGGATGGCGACGACCTCCATTTTGTCGGCTGTGTGGATGTGTCCGACTATCTTGATTTTTTGGTTGACCGTGACCATATCAAAGCGGTGTACACTGCCATCGTAGATTTTCTGTCCACCGAAATGGCTGCCGAATGGCGCACCGCCTACTTTTGCAGCCTCGCCTGCCACTCGCGCACGCCGAAATTGCTGGTGGAATTGGCGCAATCGCAGGGGTGGACGGCGGTCAGTCGCACCGAGGAAGTATGCCCCATTATTACCCTGCCCGGCAGTTGGGACGCATATTTGGCGGGATTGAGCAAAAAACAGCGGCACGAAATTCGGCGGAAAATTCGCAAAGCCGAAACCACCGCCGATACGCGCTGGACGGTCATCCAATCGCCAACGGAAGTGACTGATGCACACATCAACACATTCATCGACTTGCACCGAAAATCGAACCCCGATAAAGACCACTTTTGGACTGAGGCGATGCTGGCATTTTTCCGAGCCATCATCCGTAAATTTGCCGAAAAGGGCTGGTTGAAATTCTACTTTTTGGACATCAACGGCGAAGCGGCAGCATCGCTGCTCTGTTTCGATTACCACAACGACATTTTGGTGTACAATTCCGGTTTCGATGCCGAGAAATTCGGCGAACTCAGCCCCGGCAATGTCATCATCAGTTATTCCATCCAACATGCCATCGAACTGGGGCGCGCCCATTATGATTTTCTGCGGGGTGATGAGGTTTACAAATTCCGCTTTGGCGCGGTGGCAGATGATATTTTCGGTGTGAGAATAAAAAGGACAGCCAATGGTTAAACGGGTGGCGATGCTTAGCGTGCATACTTGCCCTATGGCGATGCTGGGCGGCAAAGAAACGGGTGGGATGAACGTGTATGTGCGCGAACTTTCCACCGCGCTCGACCGGCGCGGTATCGCGGTGGACGTGTTCACCCGCGCGCAGGAACCGGGCACCCCCGTAGTGCATGGGGTGCTTGGCGAACGCAGCCGCGTGATTCACGTGCCGGCGGGACCGGAACGTCCATATAGCAAACATAAAGTGTATGGACATCTGCCCGAATTTGTGGAAGGGGTGCGGGCGCGCGCCGTGCGTGAAAATCTGCATTACGACATCATCCACAGCCATTATTGGCTTTCCGGTGTGGCGGCGCAGCAATTGCACGATGTGTGGGGCGGCACGCCGATTGTGCAGATGTTCCACACGTTGGGTGAGATGAAAAATCGGGTGGCGCAAACCGAGGCGGAACGCGAGCCGGAACTGCGCATCCGTTCTGAGCGGGAAATTATGCAATTTGCCGACCGGCTCATCGCCGCCACACCAAATGAACGCGCCGATATGGAGTCGCTGTATGATGCCGACCCCGCCAAAATCGACATTGTGCCGCCGGGGGTGAATCTCGACCTGTTTCATCCCATTCCCCGCGCCGAAGCCCGCCGCCGCATCGGTGTGCCGGAAAATCAAAAAGTCATTCTGTTTGTGGGGCGCATCCAGCCGTTGAAGGGAATAGATTGTCTCATCCGCGCCATGTCGCTGGTGCTGAAAAAATATCCCGAATTTAAAGATAACGTTTGCATCAGCATCATCGGCGGCAATCCGCACACCACCTCCGGCGATGAACAGCGCGAATTGCAGCGATTGCACGCCTTGAAAGAGTCACTGGGCGTGGGCAATATGGTGACGTTTTTGGGTGCCAAAAACCAGAACACGCTGGTTAATTATTATTCGGCGGCGCAAATGGTGGTTATGCCATCTTTTTACGAATCATTTGGTATGGTGGCTATCGAAGCCATGGCATGCGGCACACCGGTGATTGCCTCAGATGTGGGCGGGCTGGCATATACGGTGGAAGATGGCTTTAACGGCTATCTGGTTCCGCTCAGAGACCCCCCTGCGCTGGCAGAAAAAATCACCCTGCTGCTGAAATATAACGACCTGCGCGACCATCTCGGCGGGCAGGCGCGCCACTGGGTGGAACGGTTCAGTTGGGAGAATATCGCTGAGCAGATGCTGGCGGTGTATCAACGGGCATTATCCGAAAAAACAGTGGCATGTAAATGACACATAAACCGAACCCAACCGAAACGACCATCGCCGCATATGACCGCATCGCCGCAGAATACGCCGAGCGTTGGCACAATGTGTCGTTGGATGCCGAAGTTGACCGTTTTGCCGAATATCTACCGACAGGCGGGCTGATTTTGGATGTGGGGTGCGGCAGCGGGCGCGATATGGCGGCATTCGCCGCGCGCGGATTTTGTGCGGTGGGGGTTGACCGTTCTGCCGGCATGCTGAAAATCGCCGCGCAGAACGGTGTATCGGTGTTGGTGCAGGCAGATGCCCGCCGATTGCCATTCGCCAAAGAGGTGTTTCAGGGAGTGTGGGCGTGCGCATCGCTGCTGCATTTGCCCAAAAGCGATTTGCTCGCCGCGCTGAAAGAAAGCCATCGCGTGTTGCGGCACGGGCATATTTATATCAGTTTGAAAAAAGGCGATGCCGAAACGTGGCACGGTGAAAACGGACAGAAACGGTTTTTCGCATATTATCATCCCGCCGAAGTGGAACTGGCGCTGGAGCGCACCGCGTTTCATGTGCTGGATGTGCATTTCACCCCCGACGCGGGCGGGCGCGACACCCCATGGATCAATGTCATCGGCTGGACAAAACTGAAAACACCGCGCGTGGGGGCATGTACCCTCATTTTCAACGATGACGGACAGGTATTGCTCACTCGCCGCGCCGACAATGGCAAATGGTGTGTTCCCGGCGGGCATATGGATATGGATGAAACCATCCGGCGCACCGCCATCCGGGAAACGAAAGAGGAAACCGGGCTGGATGTTGAAATCGAGCGGATGAGCGGCATGTATTCGGTGGTATATCCCGCCAACCTTTTTCCGGAGCGAAAATCGCGGTCGGCGTTCATTGTGGCGTTTCGCTGTAAAAGACTCGGTGGCGAACTGACGCTCAACGAGGAAGTGACCGAATTCGGCTGGTTTAACCCGCACAATTTACCCGCCGACCTGCTGATGCATCACAAAATCCGCATTCTGGATGCATCAAAGTAAATTCGGTGGCGAAAAACTTGCCAAAAAGATATTCGTTGTGGTATAATCTCACCGCGTTAAAGATAGCTCTGATGAGAAAGTGGGCACCCCCCACTTTTCTTTTTGCCAGACTATCTCGATGAAATTCTAGTAATGTTTGAAGGTGTAGGAGGCTTATTTCATCATGAAGAACGATTTCATGGTGGCGATCAATCAGGTTTGCCATGAGCGGCAATTACCGGTGGAAATTGTCCTAGAAGCAGTAGAAGTGGCGTTGGTATCCGCATACAAGCGGAACTACGGCGGTAACTCTATTTCAGCAAAAATTGACCAAGAAACGGGTGAGCTATCCATCTTTGCCGAGAAGGAAATAGTGGAAGATATGCTTGACCCCCAAAACGAAATTTCTTTAGAAGAAGCGCGCCAAATTGACCCCGATGTTGATTTTGGCGATGTGGTTCAGGTGGAAAGCACCCCCGCTGATTTCGGACGGATTGCCGCACAGACAACCAAACAGGTTGTGTTGCAGCGCATCCGAGAAGCGGAGCGCGATGTGTTATACCGCGCCTACGCGGAACGTGAAGGCGAAATTGTGCATGGCACGGTGCAAAGAGCCGACCAGCATCAGGCAATTTTGTCTTTGGGAAAGGTGGAAGCTTTTTTGCCCCGCACTGAGCAAATTCCCACCGAGCGTTATTCCGAAGGGCAGCGGCTGCGGGCTTATGTCTCGCAGGTACTTAAAACGCCCCGAGGACCGCAAATTATTGTCTCACGCACACACCGAAATTTTTTGCGGCGATTGTTGGAAGTTGAAGTGCCGGAAATTTACAACGGCACCGTGGAAGTGAAAGCCATTGCCCGTGAGGCTGGCTTTCGCTCAAAAGTGGCAGTGGCAGCATTGCAAGAAGGTGTTGACCCGGTTGGCTCGTGTGTGGGGATGCGCGGCGTGCGTATCCAGAGCATCGTTAATGAGTTGAATGGCGAAAAAATCGATGTGGCAGAATGGAACCCGTTGATGAATACGTTTATTGCCAATGCACTCAGCCCGGCAAAAGTGTTGAATGTTATTTTGCTTGACGTGCTTACCGGTGATAAAACGGCAATGGTTGTAGTGCCGGACAGACAACTTTCGCTGGCGATTGGAAAAGAAGGACAAAATGCGCGGTTGGCGGCGAAGCTCACCGGTTGGCGCATCGATATAAAAAGCGCTATGGAAGCTGCCAAAGAAGCGCTGGAGCAAGCCTCGGCATCGGCAGAAATTAAAGCGCGTGTCTCCAACCGCCCCGAAATCTTCTCGCTTGTGTCGGCTATTTTGTCGGAACGAGAAGAAGGCAGCGAGCTTTCCGGTGGCGAATTGAACCTGTTGAGCGAATCGATAAATTTGGTTATGCGGGCGAAACTGGCGATTGCTCAAGAAAAACAAGAGGCGGAACGCGCCGCCCGTTTACAGGCGCTTGCGGAACAATCAGCTAACCTGCTGGCAGAAGCAGAAGCCATTCTAACGGGCGTACCTGCGGCGGAGAAACCGGCAGAAGGCGAAGCGGAAGCCGAATCTGAACCCGAGGCAGCGGCGACGGAGGAAATTGTCGAACCGGAGGCAGAGACAGCAACAGAAGAGATTGCACCGGAAGCGGCAGAGGGAAATGTAACGGAGAGTCTCGTTGAGGCTGAACCGGAGACCCCCGCTGTTGACGAGCCGGTGGTTGCCGCAGAAACGCCGGTCAGTGAAGAAGGTGAACTTACGTCTGTGCTGGGGTCGGTGGTTCAGCCAAAAAAACCGAAGAAAAAAGCAAAAAAACGGTTGAAAGCAATTGTGGTCGAGAAAGAAGGGGACCTCAACTTAGATTCGCTGGTTGGTCCCGCCAAAAAGAAACCAAAAACCAAGCGTCGCGCGTTGAAACACGATGACACGCTGACGCGCGCCACCGGCAAACGTGTTCATAAAAAAGGCGATGACGACTGGGACGAGTTGGATGAATTAGAATATTAACGGTTGCTGGGGTGCGTATGGCGGCGAAGAAAAAACACATTCCACAACGCACCTGTATTGCTTGTCGGCAGGTAAAAGACAAACGAGAGCTTGCGCGCGTGGTGCGTACACCGGAAAAACATGTGGTCGTTGACCCAACCGGAAAAGCTGCCGGCAGAGGAGCGTATGTGTGCAACACGGTTCAATGTTGGCAAGTTGCTCTGAAACATGGCGCGCTGGCACGTGCATTAAAAATTGAAATTTCGGATGAGGATTTGGCGGTACTGCAATCGCACATCGCCATCCTCAAAACATAATAACTGATGAATGGAACCATATCACGGCTGATCCGAGGGCATCATGAAAAAGCGTCGCACACAGGATAAAAGGGGCGAGTGATGATACACTAGCGCCGCGATGCCTAAAAAACCATAGCCCCGTTTTCTAGCCCTCCCGTTTTGGCTGCGTTCATCAATCAGCATCACTGGCGCCGATAACTCGGTGTTATTGTTAGCAATATGTAAGAAAGGTGAACTATGACAGCAGAAGTACAAACGGTTGAAATCCCCCCCCAACTTACCGTACGTGAGTTAGCCGAAGATTTAAGTGTAAGCCCCATAGCCGTTATCAAAGAATTGATGAATAACGGTATTATGGCTTCCATCAACCAGATGATTGATTTTGATACCGCCGCCATTGTTGGCGAAGAAATGGGATTTGAGCTTGTCCCCCTGCGAGAGGAAGAACCGGAACCCGCGGTAGAATTAGCCGAAGCCGTCAGCCTGCGTCACCAGTTTATTGAAAATGAAAATCCGGATGACCTTGAATTGCGTCCGCCGGTGGTGACTATTTTAGGGCACGTTGACCACGGAAAGACCACGCTACTCGATACTATTCGTCATACCAGTGTGGTCAGCGGCGAAGCGGGCGGCATCACCCAGCATATCGGCTCGTATCAGGTAACGCTGGAAGGACGCAAAATCACCTTTCTTGACACGCCCGGTCACGAAGCATTTACCGCAATGCGTGCCCGTGGCGCCATGGTCACCGATTTGGTGATTCTGATTGTTGCTGCCGATGACGGTGTTATGCCTCAAACCAAAGAAGCCATCGGACACGCTCGCGCCGCTGGTGTTCCCATCATTGTCGCCATCAACAAAATTGACAAACCGAACGCCAATATCGAAAAAGTGAAACAAGATTTAGCGAATGAAGGATTGGTCCCCGACGATTGGGGTGGTGATACAGTATGTGTGTCCGTTTCAGCATCGAACAACGTCGGTATTGATGATTTGCTGGAAAACATTTTACTCGCCACCGAAATTGCCGAATTGAAGGCAAACCCCGACCATTCGGCGCAGGGAACCGTCATTGAAGGCAAGTTAGATGAGAAACGCGGCGTGGTTGCCAACCTGCTGGTACAGAACGGTACGCTCAAACAAGGCGATATGCTTGTTATTGACACCAAATACGGACGCGCGCGTGCTATGTTCAATGACCGGGGACAGAGAATAAAATCGGCGGGACCCTCTACGCCCGTATCCATTTTAGGGATGTCAGAAGTGCCGGATTCCGGCGAAATTTTCGAGGTGGTACCCAATAAAAAAGCCGCCGAAGCGCTGGTGGAACGGCATTTGGCAGATTCACAAGCGGCGCAGACGCAATCTCGATCACCAATGAGTCTTGAAGACTTTTTGAGTCGTTTGGAAGGCGAGGAAATCAAACAACTCAACCTCATTATCAAAGCCGACGTGCATGGGTCGCTGGAACCGATTACCAATTCGCTAAGAATGCTGGGCGATGAACAACACAAAGTGAAAATTATTTTGCAGGGAACCGGCAATATTTCCGAATCGGACATCACGCTGGCTGTGGCATCAAACGCTATTGTGGTGGGCTTTAATGTGAGCGAGGATGAACCAGCTCGTCTAACCGCTGAACTGGAAAAAGTTGAAGTTCGAATATACCGGGTCATCTATAAACTAATTGAAGATATTGACTTGGCGCTGAAAGGGCTGTATGAACCGGTGTATGAAGACCGCGTTATCGGGCACGCCGAAGTGCGCGCTACCTTTAGAGTGGGCAAACGCACCATCGCCGGGTCATATATTACCGCCGGAAAATTTAACCGCCACGCGAAAGTGCGGGTTGTTCGCAACCGGGAACTGCTCCATGTTGGCGAAATTTCAACACTGAAACGGTTTACTGAAGACGTGGAAGAAGTTGCCTCCGGGTACGAATGTGGCATTAATATAGAAAACTTTAACGACTTTAAAGTCGGAGATATTTTGGAAGCGTTTGTACATGAACGTGTAAATTAAGTTATGACAACCAGACGACAAGAACGGGTGGCTGAGTTGCTGCATCACGAACTCAGTACCCAGCTGGAATTTCATACACAAGACCCGCGCATCGGGTTTGTGACCGTCACTGAAGTGGAAATTACCTCTGATTTGAAACATGCCACCGTGTATGTCACTATGTTCAATGGCGATGCAAAAGAAACACTGGCGGGGTTGGTCAGCGCTGCGCCATTCTTTCGGCGACACTTGGCAAGCGTTCTGAAGTTGCGGCACACACCCACGTTGAAATTTGAAATTGACCAATCGATTGCGTATGGTCAAAAAATCGAATCGCTGTTGTCAGAAATCGACATTCCCCCTGCCGAAGATGACATACTGCCCGCCGATAACCCCACCACTGCGAATGACAGCTAACCCCTCCGCCGGAATCTTAAATATCAACAAGCCTGCCGGGATCACGTCTCACGATGTGGTACAGCAGGTGCGGCGGATTTTGGGAATAAAAAAAGTTGGACATACCGGCACACTGGATCCATTGGCAACCGGCGTGCTGGTGGTGTGCGTCGGGCAGGCAACCCGTTTAATTGAATACATCGTTCCCGGCGAAAAACAGTACCGCACTACCTTTGCGCTCGGTGCGGCAACCGACACTTATGACCGCGACGGTGATATTACCACTACTGCTGACCCCTCGGCGGTAACAGAAACGGCGTTACGTCAAGTTATGGCGCAATTTATCGGCGATATTCAGCAAACGCCCCCCGCATTTTCAGCACTGAAAAGGAATGGCGTGCCATTATACCGACTGGCGCGGCAGGGAAACCCCGTCACGGTATCTGCCCGCGCGGTGCATATTTCTGCGATAAAATTGCTGGCATTTAACGTGCCGCAGGTAACAATTTATGTAACCTGCGGGTCGGGGACATATATCCGTTCGCTGGTACACGACATCGGACAAATACTGGGTGTGGGCGCGCATCTCACAGACCTAATTCGAGTAGCCAACGGACAATGGCATCTTGATGATGCTATCACGCTGGCAGACCTTTCTGCGGCAGTGGCAGCACAGCAGCTGGACACGGTGCTGATGCCATTGGATGCGGCTGTGACACATTTGCCCCGCCTGCAACTCTCTCCAACACAAATACGCACGACCATCACCGGACAGCGTCTCACCATCACCGATATACCGGATGCACCGGCAATTGTCGGGCTGAATGATGCCGGGCAGCTGGTGGCAATTCTCGTTCCCGCAGAAGATAATCAGTTAAAACCCAAAAAAGTTTTCCAATCCACGAGCGAACCTACGTAAATTATGCATATCATCCGTCAACTTCCGTTGGAAAAACCCTTAAAAACCGCTGGCAGTGTGCTTACCATTGGGTCATACGATGGTATCCATCGCGGGCACAAACGCATCATTGGCGAGTTGAGGGAAGCTGCCACCCAACATGGTGTCCCCGCCGCGATGGTTACATTTTATCCTCGCCCGAAGATAGTACTCGGCAAAACAGTTTTGGAAAACGATTATTTGACCACCGTTTCCGAAAAATTGTGGTTGCTGGAAAAACTCGGCTTGAATATTGTGGCGATACTGCCGTTCTCGCTTAAATTTGCCCAAACTCCCGCCGAAGTTTTTGTGCGGCAGTTGGTTGATGCGTTCCATCCACTTGAATTATGGGTTGGACCGAACTTTAAACTGGGAAAAGGTCGCGCCGGTGATATTGACAGTCTGCGGTCATTGGGCGGCGAACTGGGGTTTTTGGTGAATGTTGTTGATGAACAGATAGCCGAAAATAAAATAATCTCCTCTACGCGCATTCGGGCGGCGATGATGTGCGGCGATGTGCGTGACGTGACGCATTTGCTGGGTGCGTATCCTTTTTTGCGCGGCAAAGTGTTGCATGGTGCGCAGCGCGGGCGAACCATCGGCTTTCCCACCGCAAATATCGCTGTGCCGCCCGAAAAACTTTTGCCCGCGAACGGCGTGTATGCCACGTGGATCCATATCGACGGGAAAAAATATCCGGCAGTGGCGAATATCGGTGTGCGACCGACGTTCAATGAACTGGTGCGGACGGTTGAGGTTCATATATTTGATTTTTCCAAAATCATTTACGACCGGCTCGTGCATGTCGAATGGGTGGAACGATTGCGCCCGGAACAAAAATTTGATAGCGTGGAAGCATTGGTGGCGCAAATTCGGCGGGATGTGGCGCAAGCCAAAATGATATTAACGGTTAAAATGCCGTATGGCGGTTATTAAGGACACTGCAGAAAATAGCAGCGCGACAGATTGGCTTGACATATTCGTGTTTGACGGGACTTTACTCCTATGTTAAACTGCATGTGGAAACAACAATGACCCTTTCGAACCGGAAACACTTGTGGATACCCGATTAAAATTGGCGCGGGGAATTGAAGCCGCCAAACAGGGGAATCGTGTCGCCGCCCAAAACGTGCTTTACGAAGTGGTGGAAGAAGATGCCCGTAACGAAACGGCATGGGTGTGGCTCAGTTATGTCGCGGATACTGTTCCTGACCGTAAAATTTGTTTGGAGAACGTGCTGGCTATTAACCCCGCCAACAAATACGCTTTGCGTGGCTTGACGCAAATTAACCAATTTACCAAAATTCATACTGCATCCTCCGCGTCTGTTGTCGGGCGAACATCTCCGGCTCCGACACGCTCGGCGACGCTGATATGGTCGATTGCGTTTTGGGTTGGTTTGGGAATTTTATTCACAGTTATGGGCGTGAAAGATATTATCGCCCGTACCGGCGACCTGCTGACCAGCCGCAATTTTCCATATTACATCACCCCGCTTCAATTGTGGCTGATGACCATCGCCATCAGTTTTTTAATAATGGGTATTATCGCACTGAATGTGGCGTGGGGACTATATGTAAAAAGTAAAATCGGCTATTATATCAGCCTGTTGTTATCGCTGGGGCTGACCCTGCTGACACCCACAGCACTGCTCATTGCCGAAACGCACAACTATTTTTTGGTTGCAGTGGCAGGAATTTTACCAATTTCGGTGCTATTTTTGACCATTATGAGTCAATCCGGGTTTGATTATGACCAAACCGTTGTTGCTAACACTGAATGAAATAGAGTCCACAGATTTACAGTTAGTTGGCGCAAAAGCGCTCAATTTGGCATTGTTGCGCCAAAATAAAATATCCGTACCGCAGGGCGTGGTAGCTACCTCTGCCTTCTTTGAAATGCAAATTACCGAGCATTCGTTGCGTCCCATTTGGGAGGGTTCACCCAATGTGGTGGTAACGGAAGATGCGCTTCGTTTTCTGGCGGATTTTCTAAAAACGAAACCACTGACGCATACACTAGAAATTGCCCTGCGTCAAAAATTGAACGATTTATTCCCCCCTGCTATCCAAACATTTGCCGTGCGCTCATCTGCCATTGATGAAGACGGGCGCAATTTTAGCTTCGCCGGACTGCATTTGACAGAACTTGCCGTCCCGCGCGATTTGATTCCGGTCAGCATCACCCGTTGTTGGGCTTCGGCGCTGATGGGTCCCGCACTAAATTATCGATTGCAAAACGATATTCCCATCCGAAAAATAAGAATAGCGGTGCTCATCCAGCCGATGCTCAAACCCGAGGCGGCAGGAGTAGCGTTCACCATCAATCCTATTTCCGGTGTGCGCGATGAAATGGTGGTGGAAGCGGTGGCGACACTGGGCGAAGCGGTGGTACGCGGCACAATGACCCCTTTTCGCTACAACATTCGCCGTCAATCGCCGGTATATCCCGTAACCCACAAAAGCGCCGGCGATGCCGATATTTCAGTGCAAGACCCCTTGCCGCTCGCGCAACTGCAATCGCTGGCACAAATGCTGGAGCGCATAGAAGCGTTGATGGGCGTGCCGCAGGATGTGGAATGGGCATTCAGCAACCGGCAACTGCAAATTTTGCAGGCACGTCCAATTTCGTCGAAGGTGCTGTCCGGTGGCAATACCGATTTTCAACTCGCGGACGACATCACCGCAGAATGGACGCGCGCTAACCACACCGACACGCTGCCCGAATTGCCATCG
>CAYZQQ010000053.1:0-13675 GCA_964480075.1 uncultured Anaerolineaceae bacterium | reverse complement strand
AGTGACGGGCATTTTCCGGCGCGCCGGTTGGAGGAAAATGTCCATCGTGCCGAGAGTGACGACGCGATTGTGACCATCGTCAACGGCGAGCCGAAAGTGGTGCGGCACGCCAACGATAAAACGCTGCTACGTATGCTCCGCGAAGATTTGCATCTGCCCGGCACAAAAGAGGGCTGCGCCGAAGGCGAATGCGGCGCATGCACCGTCTTTCTGGATGGTATCGCCGTGCTGAGCTGTTTGGTTCCCGCCACGCGCGCCCATCACAGTGAGATTATCACCATTGAGGGGATTGACCATCATCCCGTGCAAGAGGAATTTGTGGCGGAGGGCGCGGCGCAGTGCGGTTACTGCACGCCCGGTTTCATCATGAGCGGAGTCTCACTGCTCACCGAAACACCCGCACCGAGCGCCGATGACATCAAACAGGGTTTTGCCGGAAACTTATGCCGCTGTACCGGCTATTACAAAATTATCTCGGCGGTGGAAAAAGCCGCCCAAACAACCGAAGAGGGGGCATAATGGCTATCGTTGGAGAATCCGTCCGCCGTCTCGATGGCTGGGGAAAAGTAACGGGTAAAACGCTGTATCCCGGTGACCGTGACCATAACCATCAATTATGGATGAAAGTGCTGTTTGCCAATCGCCCCCACGCCCGTATTTTGAAAATTGATACCGCTGCCGCCGAAGCGCTGGACGGGGTGATAACCACGCTAACCGCCGCCGATGTCCCGGTGAACGAATACGGTCTGCAAATGCCCGACCAGCCGGTGCTGTGCGGTCCCGGTTCCGGCAGACCCGGCGCGGATGTGGTGCAGTTTGTCGGCGACCAAGTGGCGGTCACCATCGCCGAAACAGAAAAGATTGCCGAGCGCGCCCGCGATTTGATCCAGGTGGACTATGAAGATTTGCCGGTCATCACCGACCCGTTCGCCGCGATGGAAACGGATGCGCCGCAATTGCACGTGGATTGTCCCGACAATGTGGTTTATGCCGACCACATTCGGCACGGGAATGTGGATTCAGCGTGGGCAGACTGCGATGTGATTGTGGAAAATACATACCACACGCCAGCGCAGGAACATGCCTATCTTCAACCCGAAGCCGGTTCGGCGACGATTGATGGCGATGGACACATTACGGTATATTGTGTCGGTCAGTGGGCATGGGAAGAACAAATGGAAATTGCGCACGCGCTCGATATGCCGCCGGAGAAAATTCGGGTGGTATATGATGCCATCGGCGGCGCATTTGGCGGACGCGAAGATATTTCCATCCAGATTATTTTAGCGCTGGCAGTGAAAAAACTGCAATCGATGGACATCCATCGTCCGGTAAAAATTATCTGGTCGCGCGAAGAATCCATCATCGGGCATTGCAAACGCCACCCGATGACCATTTTCGCCAAATGGGGCGCGAAAAAAGACGGCACGCTGGTAGCATTTGAAACAAAAATTATCGCCGATGCGGGCGCATATATGTACACCAGCAACAAAGTACTGGGGAACGCGGTCATCACCTGCAGCGGTCCGTATGCGTGGCAGCACGCCAAAGTGGACGGCTATGCCGTGTACACCAATAATTTGCCGCATGGCGCATTTCGCGGGTTTGGCGCGCCGCAGGGGCAATTTGCCGCCGAAAGTCAGATGAGCAAGCTGGCGGAAACGCTCGGAATGGACCCGGTGGCACTGCGAATGAAAAACCTGCTGGATGACACCACCCCGCTCACCGTGGGCACGCCCATTCCGGGTGGCATCAGCCTGAAAACCGTGCTGGAAAAAACCGCCCGCGCTATCGGCTGGACGCAGCCCGCTAACGGACATTGGGTTGCACCACAGGTCAGCGGTGCAAACGGAATGGTGCGCGGGGTCGGCATCACCCTCGGTTTTAAAAATATTGGATTCAGTTTTGGCTATCAGGAAAATAGCTGGGCGCGGATAAAACTGGACGGCGACGCCAACATCGAAGCGGCGCATTTGTATATCGCCGGCGCGGATGTGGGGCAGGGGCATCACACTGCGATGGCGCAAATTGCCGCCGAAACGCTCGGCGTACCGTTAGAAAAAGTGGCGCTGCACGTGTCCGATACCGCTATCACCGGCAGTTCGGGCAGCGCCTCGGCGTCGCGGCTCACCTTTATGGCGGGGAATGCCGTGGCGGGAGCGGCGAAAGCCGCGCTAAAAAAATGGCAGGATGAAGACCGTCCCGCCGATGTGGAATACACCTACCTCGCGCCCAAAACCACGCCGTTCGACCCGGAGACCGGGCAGTGTATGCCCAACTTCGCCTATGGCTATATCGCCGAGGCGGTGGATGCGTCGGTGGATACCGACACCGGATTCGTCACCGTGCATCGGGTGGTGGTCGCCGATGATGTCGGCAAAGCTATCAATCCACAGCAGGTGGTGGGACAAATTGAAGGCGCAATTGTGCAGGCACACGGCTACACCGTGATGGAAGAGTTCAAAATGCGGGATGGGCGGGTGCTCACGCCCCATTTCAGCACGTATCTCATTCCCGGCATTTACGATATTCCCGATCGGGTAGATTCGATTTTGGTGGAAGAGCCGCACCCCGAAGGACCTTTCGGCGCGCGGGGGATGGCAGAAATGCCGTATGTGGTTTATGCCCCGGCGGTCACTGCCGCGGTGAAAAACGCCACCGGCGTGTGGTTCAATGAATTTCCATTAACGCCGGAACGGGTATTGCGCGGGCTGGGCAAGCTGTAATCATCAAAAAATGCACCCTTTGGTTCTGCGATGCCGTCATTTTACGGGTTTGACGGACGCAGAAACCAATCGGCGGCATTCCAGGTGACTGTATCGTAAATGTGCGGGGCGATGCCCTGCAACTCGGCGCTGAAGGCGTAATAATCGGGCAGCGCCAGCAACGGGATGGTTGGCAAATCGCTGTTTAATGTTTGAGCAATTCGGCAGAAAAGTTGCCGGCGTTGCGCATCGGGCAGCGGGCTGTAAAGTTGGTCAAATTGTTCTGCCAGCGCAGGGGTGCGATACCGCATCACATTGAAACCCGACAGCGGGTCGTTTTGAGTGGGAATCGCGCGCGGGTCATACACGTCATACAGATAATCTGTGGGGTCGTTGCCGAAATAGCCGTCATCCCACAAATCCAAATTGAAATTTCCCCGCACTTCTATACCTTTATTGTTCCACGTCCCCCACAAATCCACCCCTTCTTGGGGTTTGGGATGAATATTGATACCCACATCATAGACCATTTTTTCGATGGTACGATGGGCTTTTGCCAGCCGGTCGCCGAATTCTGCATAATAGAAACTGTCAAACTCCAGCGATGTTCCCTCGGCGGCAGTGGCGCACCCGTGACACTCGCGCGTGCCGTCGCCGTCTGAATCTGTCCATCCGGCTGCGGTGAGCAGGGTTGCTGCTTTTTGGGGATTGAAACGGTATGGTTCAACCGGGCAGCCCAGCCGTTCTAACTCACTGCTGATGGCGGCGGCACGGTTATTGAACACATCCTCATTCAGTTGCGGCACGTTGATGGCATACCGCAGGGCTTGCCGGACGCGCACATCCGCCAAAAACGGGTTTGACTGAGTGGTGTCAGCCGTACCAAACCGGCTTAAATTGGGAATCAGTTGCAATACGAACCGCGGCGGGTTGGTTGCGGCGACAGTGAGTGTGTCATCCGTTTCGTACCGTGAAAGTTGCGGTTCTTCTACCCACAAATCCAGATGGGCTTCGCCGCGTTGCAGCATGCGTTCGCGGCGTTCTGCGTCCGATTCCACCACGAACACCAGTTGGCTCGCCAGTGGACGGTTGGGAACCCAGTAATTCGGATTCGGGTTAAAAATTAACCGCTCGCCGTGCGCCCATTCTGCCAGCACAAACGGACCGACACTCACCGGATTTTCGTTGCAATCCCATTGCAGCATTTGGGCGGGGTCGCCGCACTGGTGTTCGGGGAATATGCCGGTGCCTTCGCCGCCAAATTGCAGCCGATAATTGGGATAAAATTCGCTATAATGAATAATTGCCGTCACCGCGTCGGGGGTATCAATGGCGGTTATCAAATCGAAGCCGGGGGCGTAAATACCGCTTTGCCGCAACGATTGCCATGTAAAAACCACATCATCGGCGGTGAACGATTCACCATCGCTCCAGCGAATGCCGGGACGCAGATGCCATGTCACGGTTAAGCCGTCTTTACTCAAGCCGCCGTTTTCCAGCGTAGGGACATCGGTTGCCAATTCCGGGTAAAATGTGCCGTCGGGCGCGATTTCTGCCAGCGCGCCAAATACCAGTTCGCCGATGAGTTCTTCGTAGCCGGTATCGTTAATGTATGCGTTAAAGCTCGGCGGGTCAATCGGTATCGGCACGACAATTGCATCGGGGGCAATATCCATCACCCGCGCCAACGGGGGCAGTACGGTCGGCGTGGGGGTGGGCACAGGTGATGCCGGTTGTGATTGGCACGCCGCAAGCAGTAACAATAAGAGCAAAAATGTTTTCCGCATAAAGGTTCGTCCGAGGTCAGTGTTGCGGGAATTGTAACCTGTTGCCGGTGCTTGCGCAATTGTGCCACCGAATATCGCGGGTTGGAGGAGAGGAAGAATTTCGCAGAAACGGCAAAATCAAGCGCGTGTCGAGCGGTTGACTGCCCCCACTGAACCGAAATGCGGCGAATTTGGCGCTATGTTTTTGTGCCGGTCTCACTGTGTTTATTCTTATTTCAGTTGCGCAATATCAATGGCAGGTAGGTGCAACAGCAACCATTCGCGGCGGGGATGGACACTGCTGACGGTTTCCAAAGTTGATAGCCTCCGCCACGGGCGGTATCCTGCACCCGCCAGCCCGGGTTGGTCAGGTGGTAGTTCCCACCTGAGATGGTTCTTGCCTCAATGGTATACCCCATAGACGGATTGGAATTTCCAGGCTGCGCCATCGCCACCATAGCCCATAACAGAAAGGCAGCAACGACCGTCAATATTACAATTTGTGTCTTCATCATCACGCCTCCTGTGTTCACTGAGTTTCAGTAACGGTCAATTTGGCTTTATATATCGTGGCTTCGGCGTTCGGTTGCGCGAATGAAATATTGAATTGAACCCAAGTTGTGTTATCAATTGCCAGCCGTGTCGTTGCATCCAATGTATAACATGCGCGGGTAGCACTGCTTTGAGACGTGAGGTCGCGGATATAGAATGTCTCGCCGCTTTCCGTGTCATCACTTTTGCTGACAGTGGTTGCCTCAATAGACGTCCATGTGCCGACCTTGTAACATATCTCCAACGATTTTACATAAACTTGAGCGCCATAGAGTGTACCGAAGGTAGAAACGGGGATAGAGAAGTATTTTGTTACCCCCGAGCCAGCATCGTTGTGGATAAGTATGCCGCCCCCTTGAAGCGGGGTGAGCGTCACATTTGTGCTCCCCCGAGATATTAACTCGTGAGGACTGAGGTAGAGGATAGAATCGGCGACGCTGGAGATTATCCCCGTGCCTTCGGCGCTAATTGCAATGCCGTTACTGCTATAGCCACTCACCGCCACGCCAGAGGAATTATTAATTCCTTTTACCCCGAAACCTTCAGGAGACACAGATTTGCCCATTACACCGTAACCGGCGCCACTGGTGGCTGTATTTTCGCCAAACAAACCGATACTGTAGCCGTCGCTGGTTGAAAGGTTTAACCCGTTGCCGGTCCCGTTCCAACTTTCGCCCCAATGGTCATGGGTACAAACCGATGCGGCAACGGTGTCAGCCGCTACCGGTGCAGTGGCGCTCAATCGCTGACGCGGTGTCAGTATGGTAAAATCGCCCTCTCCCGGTCCGCGCACACCGACTGCCACCCAACGATTGCCGCCATTCAACGCCGCCTCGGGAATGGGGTGGGTGTACCCCAGCGAAGCAACTAAATTTCCTCCCTGCACAGCAATGTTTTTTTGCACCTCCGACCACAGCGCTTCTCCGCCCGTCGGCGCGTCATAGAGTGCAAAGGTAAAATCATAATCCCCATCGGGGGCAATCTGACCGGATGTGTCGGTCAGATGCCCCAGATAGGGAATGATGGCACTCTGTGCCGTTTCTCTGGCAGATATTTGTGCCTGAATCCCGAAGGTCATTGCCACAACAACGACAACCAAAACAACAAACAATCCTCTTTTGGTAACCATTTGCGTCCTCCTCGCATTATTTTAACAGGGATTTTCTCCCTGAATTTCCGAGAATCAGAACATCGGTTAATTTCTACTATACATCCAATCGAGAATCGCGCACGGGAATTTTGATATTTCCGCAACCGGGTTTAAACAAACACCGTACCTTTTTTGCCTCGCCCAAAGCTTATTGAAACGACCGTTCAATGGTACGGAAAGTTTGCAGAGATTTATTTTCCCACCCTCAAGTTTTCCCCCACTGACCGGGACTGGTCTGATACATTTAGGTATTTTGTTGGGCAGTCGATTTTATTTCCGCCAGCATCGTGCGGATTTGCTGAATGTGTTCACGTTCGTGTTCCAGCATACGCCGCACAATTTTTCGCGGAGTCCATTCTTCGCCCTCATGGGTTGTCACCGTGGCGGCATCACCGTTTAACGCTGCCCGCAGGCGTTCCAGCGCCACACTCCGCGCCGCCGCCAACCGGAACATCGGCGCTTCGGGACCTTGTTTGAGACGGTCGGTATACCACACATCCGATTCCGCCAAATGGAATAGAATATCCCGAATGGAACGGCTGTCGGTATTGGGCTGCCACATCAGCGCATCTTCGGGTAAATCACGCACCAAATCCACCAGTTCCTGCCGAGAAACTGCCATCCAGCGCAAAAGCGCTTCCAATTCGTTGGGGTGCAACGGGTCAAAATCAGTCGGGAAGGTCGTGCCGTCAACTTCTTCAAATTCAAACTCCACACCTTCACTCACTCGCGCCACCGGTTCGCCCACACCGCGCAATAGCCGCAGATATTCTGCTACAGATTGCCGAACGTTTTCTTTCGCTTCAGCGATGGTTGCCCCGCGCGCCGTCGCGCCCGGTAACGACGGCACATGTGCCACCGGTCTTGGGTCGGTGGGTGAATCGCTTTTGGTTTCAATGTACACTAAAAATTTCGCCATAACAGACCCCTTTGTATGATTGGAAATTTGTTTGCCTGTGGGGATATTGTACTACCCGCAGCTACACCGGCAAAATCATTGCCATAGGGAGCGGGTAAACTTCATTTTGGGGTAACGGTTACCGGGGGAGTAAAAACGCAGGAAGGGAAATGCAATCTTTATTCTATACCGACGCCCCCACCGCTATTATTTCCGCCGTCGCTATTTCCACCTCCTCCTCCAGAAGAGGCTACCTCAAACCGCAGGAGAGCCGGGGACGACGCAATCCCCAAATCTTTATACGTCGGTTGATATTGGATGAGCGCCACTGCCCAATTATATTCACCATTCCGCTGACGCACGCCTGCCGCATCTTTAATATTCGTCAACAATTGATATTCATCGCCGCCGACATGCTGCACCGTGCCGGTTTGATTATCTCGAATGGCATCGTGCGCGCCGAGCGGCGGTTCACCATTTGCCCACACTCTAATTTCAAACCCATATCCGGCGGGTAAGTTTCCCGTCCACCGCCATCGGAATTCTGTATCGCCATGAGTGGGTGAGTCGGTAGAAATGGGATTTAGCAGCCGAAAAACACCACCGGTAACGCCGCTGGTGGGGGTTGCGGTGGATGAAATTCGGCGTGGGGTAGCCGTCGGCGGGTGTGGGGTGGCGGTGGGCGATGCTGTTGCCGTCGGTGATGGCGTGACAGTAAGCGTATTGGAGGGCGGGAGCAGCGTCGGTGTAGGGGTGGCGGTATCGGTGGGCGACGGGGTGGCAGTGGGGGTCGCCGTTACCGTGGGAGACGGCGCCAATGCCAGAAAATCGGCATAACTTTGAGGATTGTCCCACAAAGTGGCATACAGTGTCGCATCATCAAGGAGTGCCTGCTGAACGTCCGGTTGCCATTCGGCATCCAATGTTTGCGCCCGCTTAAAATCCTTCAGCGCATCTTCCACCTGTCCCAGTGCGGCATACGCCAACGCCCGGTCAAAATACACACCGGCATTACGACTGTTTACCGTTAATGCAATATTATACGCATCCACTGCCCGCTGATATTGCTGTTCGTCCCGATATAATGCCCGTCCGCGAAGCCATTGTCCGATTTCTAAATTGAGTTCCACCGCACCCAGCGATGTTTTATGCTCCAGTGATGATAACGGTTGTTGCATAGCTTTCAATAGCCGGTCGGTATCGCCAGTACGGGCTGACGGGGCTGTATACAGTCCCCGAATGGTTGTTACCAGCGCATCATCCACTGCCACCGGGTTTGCGGGTGACAGCATCACCAGCAACTCATCACGCGGCAATTCTTCCAGCGCCAGATGTCGGGCTTCTGTTCGATAATCCTCAAATTTTAGCAGCGCCGCCAAGTTGACCAATCTTTCATCTGCGTTGGCAGCGTTTTTCACACCGGCAATCAGTGTTTTTGCCTTTGCGGCGGTTTCTTTCTGCTTTCGAAAATTAACGCTATAAATTAAACCGGCAATTAAACACACAAAAATTATCGCCACCGCAGTGATAAATCGCCAGTTGGTGGGGGTATAAGATTTGCGCCATTGCCGGTTAAACACCAGTCGATAAACGGGGTTGCGCACATCCAACCGTTCGTTGCGCACAGCCGCCAAACCGGTAGCCACCAATTCGCGGTGACACGCATCGGCGGAGTTGAAAACAATTTCTGCCCCGCCCCATACCTTTTCGCTCAGTTTGAGCAGTGATTTTCGCTGTGGAAAATTTTCCAGCGCCTCAAAAATAAACTGTAAATCGGGTTCCAGCGCCATTTCCGACGGCAAAAATAAACTATCCACCAGGTCGGTGACACGCTCTGCCGTCCAACGGTTATCCCACATTCGTGATATTTCTGCCAGCATGCGCTGGGTCAAATATGGATGTCCCTGCGTCCACAAAAATACGCTATCGCGCACAACTTTCCACTGTTCGTCAGAGGCATCGGGCATTCCGGTGCGAAAATATTCCAGTTCCTCCACCGAAAATTCCTGTAATGCTACCCGCTCGCCATCAACCAGCAATGGCATCGCCGTATCCAGTCCGAAATCTTCGGGAATTGCGCGCCCCAACAGAACCACGGTCACGCGCTCCCAAAGCGGGTCAACATTTCGCGCGGCATATATTGACGCTATGGCGGCAAACAATCCATCCACAAATCTGCGATTGAGGTCTGCATCGAGTCTATCAACAAAAAGTGCCACCGGTTTTTCTGTGTGTGCCAACACCAACTCGCGGAAAAAAGCGACCAGTCGCTGCGGCGGTAAAATATCGCTGTGGGCAGCCCACCACCCGTTAACATCTTCCGCCAGATGCAAATCGGCTTTGCAGCGCCGCAGTACCAACATGTAAAGTTGGTCAGCAGCCACATCACCACCACTGCCTGCAAAACTCACTGTTACCGGCTGTATATTTTCGGTGCGCAGGGTTGCCACGGTATGCGTCGCCAAACTCGATTTGCCCAGATGATGCGGCGCTGTCACCCAGCAGAATTTTCCGTGCCGAACCGCAGACAATACAGTTTCATCGGCAGTACGGGCGATGTATGACGGGTCATCGGCGGGAAGTGCGCCACCGTAATTGAAGAATTTTTCCGGGTGCAAATATGGTGTCATTTTTCCCTGTGTGATTATTGGCAAAATACGCGGGTGGTCACATCGCCCGCATCGTAGGTTTTTCCAAATGATGCCGGTGGTCCACACGCGCTGGAAACTTCCACAATGTAGGTTCCCGGTTCAAATGACCCGCAAAATTGGGTGGCATTATTGGGGACGGTACAACTGACAGTTGTACCCATCACGGTGAAAATAACATTGCCGCCGGTATGGTCGTTGAAAATATACAAATAGGTGGCGGGCGTCATCACCAACGGCAGGTAACTGTGATGCAAACTCACCGGAATTGCCAATTGCACAAAATTGTTGCCCATTTGCGGGTCGGTCAGACTGCTGTTCACGCGGGAGTACACGGGTATCATCCCCGGTTGCGCGCTGTTGCCCACAACTGTCACCGTGGCGACAGTTTGATTGACGAGTGTTCCCAGTGAGCAATTAAGTGTTGTTGTGCCGCCGCACGTTCCCAGCGAAGTATTGACGGATGTAACGGCGAAGGTTGATGGCATGGTCGCGGTCAATACTGTACCCATTGCATCGCCGGGACCGGTATTGGTAACAACAAAGGTCAGGGTGATGTCTTGTCCCGTGAGCGCTGTTGGAGGAGCGCTGACAACGGTCAAATCCAAATCAACCTGCGAAATAATGGCTGTTTCGGCGTTAGTGGTGTTATTGCCCGCATTCGGGTCGAATTCATTGCCGGAAATCGTTCCCGTTCCCGTCACCGTACCGACTGCATCCGCGTCAACAATAACGGTCACGGTTTTGATGACTGCGCCGCCCGCCGTCAGCGCACCAATAACACACGTCACCGTGCCACCCGCTGCGGTGCATCCTGCCGCCGATTGGAAGGTGGTATGCGCCGGGACGGGGAATGTCATCTGCACGCCAGAGGCATCAAGCGTGCTAACGTTGGTTATGGCAAACGTGTATGTCAGCGCGCGCCCCGCGCGCACCGGATTGGGCGCGGCGGCGACAGCTATCGCCAAATCGACCGCCGGGATGACGGTGGTATTTTCGGTGGCAGAATTATTATCCGCAATCAGGTCTGCGGTGGCAGATGTTACGGTCGCCGTGGTGGCGAAAGTCCCCGCCATTGCAATCCCCGCCTGCGCCGAAACACTCTGTGTTACCGTTTCTCCGGCGGCAAGTGTACCGAATGAGCAAGTGATGGTTTGTCCCGCCAGCGTGCATCCCGGCGCAGATACCGGCAAGAATCCGTTTGGCAGAGTTTGGTTCAGCACAACAAATTGCGCATCAGAGGGACCGGCGTTGTGAACCGACAACCCATAAGTTACAGTTTCGCCACCGGGAACGGGGTCTGGGGTATCTGTGACGGACACACTCACATCGGCACGGGTATCAACGGCGGTGGTGGTTGATGCCGCATTGTTGCTCGCATCGGGGTCAAATTCAAACGCCGAACCGGTCGCGGTGTTGGCAATTGTCGCGGTCATTGATGGTGAAACAATTGCATCAATAAAAACTGTGACCGTCTCACCCGATGTCAACGCCCCCACGCTACACAAAACCGTTTGTCCCGCCGCCGCACATCCCGCCGTGCCTCCGCTAAAAGTTAATCCCGCCGGTAAATTATCCGTAACGACCACATTTGTGGCAGCCGATGGTCCAATATTCGTTATCGGGATGGTGAAAGTCAGTGTTTCACCCGCCAAAACCGGGGCGGGCGCGGCTGCCATATTGACGCTCACATCGGCGCGCAGAGTCACCGGCACAGCCACTGTTGCCGTATTGTTGGTTGGGTCGCGGTCAATAGGCGATGCAGCCGTCGCGGTGGCAACATTGGTAATGGTTCCCACCTGAGTGGGCGTGACCACCATAGTGATGGTAGCATTGCTTCCCGCTACCAGTGTTCCCACATTGCACACCACCGGCGATGTGCCGGCACACGTTCCCGCGCTGGCAGATGCACTGCCAAACGTTACTGTCGCCGGCAAAGTGTCGGTGACGGTAACATTTGGCGCGGTGGATGGTCCCGCATTGGTTACAATCAGCGTGTATGTCAGCGGGTCGCCCGCCGCAACGGGATTGGGATATGCGGTTTTGGTCAGCGCCAAATCCGCATGAGGCAATACAGCAGTAGTTTCCAATGCCGTATTGGCGGCATCTGGGTCAGAAGTATCACTGCTGACGGTGGCTTCACCGGTGATACTGCTGCCACTGTGAGGAATCACGGTGACGGTGAAATCGCGGGTTGCGCCAACCGCCATCGTTCCCGCCGAGCACGTCAGCACATTACCGGCGGGCGTGCAGTCCGGGGATGTGCCAACGACGGTTACATCACCGGTCAGGGTATCGGTCACCCACACATTTTGGGCATACGAGGGTCCCGCATTTGCCACCGAAAGCGTATATGTTACCACATCGTCAATATATATCGGGTCGGGCGAGTCGGATTGAGTGATGGACATATCGGCGGCAGTGAGAATGACGGTCGATGTCGATGCGGAATTGTCTTCGGGCATTCGGTCAATAGTTGCGGATGTCACCGTCGCCACATTGGTGATACTGATGGTCGTTGATGCATCCACCGTCACAATAATGGAAATAATTTCCTGCGCACCGGCGCCAATTTGTAACCACTCACACGTTACCAGTGAGACAGAAAAAGAGCACGTTGTTTTGTCTGTTGTTGCCGTTACATAGGTTACGCCAGCAGGCAATGTGTCTGTCAGCCACACAGTTCTCGCATTTGACGGTCCCGCATTCTCCAGTATCAAACTGTAAACAAGAAGCCCGCCGTCCCCCGCCGTTACCTGCAACGGCGAACCGTTTTTTGACAATTGCAAATCCGCCACATTGACCGCCGTGATGTGCGTGGTTTCGCTGTCGGTAACTACCGTATCACTGACCACCACCGTGACCGTGAATGTTTGCCCCCCCTGCGATACGCCGGGTGTCCAACTAAATTCGCCGGTGGACGGATTGATATTCGCACCGGAAGGCGCATTTTGCAGCGAAAACGTCAGGGGGTTCGGCGGCTCATCGCTATCGACGGCGCTCGCCGTAAAAGTGAGTGCCTCCGTCACATCCACCGAAAAATCGCCGATGGGATTGAGTACGGGAGCCGTGTTCACTTCATTTACGGTGATGGTTGCCACGGTCGTGTCACTCAACGGCGGCGAACCGTTATCGGTGACCACAATGGTGGGGGTAAAAATGCGCGGACCATCCGCCTCGGCGGGCGTCCAACTAAACTGACCATTGGCATCAATGGTTGCGCCGGAGGGCGCATTTTGCAGTGAAAATGTCAGCGAATCAGGGGGCGAATCATTAGCGTCGGTGGCGGTAGCGGTAAATGTGAGCAGCGTTTGCTCAGCCACCGATTGCAGAGCAATTGAATCTATGGTTGGCGCATCGTTCACCGCTGTGACTGTGACGGTAACGGTGGCGCTGTTGGACACCGAGATGCCATCGGTGGCGGTGAACGTGAAAGTATCTTCGCCATTAAAATTTTGGGTGGGCGTGTAAATATACTGCGATGTCGGAAGATGAAGCGTCCCCCCCGCCAATACCAGTGTTGCCGTCCCGTTGGCGGGCTGGCTGGCGATGCTGTATAGCAAGCTACCGCCATTGGCATCGCCGGCGGCAAGCGTGCCGGTGACGACGGTATCTTCGGGTGTGATATTGGTGTCATCAGTCGCTACTGGCGCAACATTTTCAACACTGACAACCGCGCTGGCAAGCGTTTCGGTCGGCATTTGGGTGCTGGTAACAGCCGCCGTATTTTCAATGGATGTGTCTGCTGCCAACGGCTGGTCAACCGTCACCGCAAACACCACCGAAACCACCGAATCGGTGATGACGGTTATGCCGGAAGCGAGATTTGGCGGTGTCCCTGTGATTCCCCCGGCACTGCCGGGCGAAATTACCACACTCCCCGGCACAAATTGGGTGTTCGCCCAGCAATTCCCGATGTGGAAATTTGTAAGAATATCGGTTATACTAAAGTCAAC
>CAYZQQ010000052.1:0-13680 GCA_964480075.1 uncultured Anaerolineaceae bacterium | reverse complement strand
TCGCTTTCCGAGTCAAACAGAAATATGGAGACAAATTCATACGCCAAATCATCGTGCAACCGTCCGATGATGGTCTCCAGCAGCGTTTGAATATTGCGGATTTCGGCAGCTTGCCGCCCAATTTTGGCGACCGTGTGAAATTGCTTTACTTTTTGCTGTTCCTGCTGGTATAACCGCGCATTTTCAATGGCAATGGCGGCTTGGTTGGCAAAAGTGTGAACTAAATCAAGGTCGGCGGTATCAAAATAGCCGGTTTCGGTGTGATGCAGGGTTAACAGCCCGATGATGCGTTTGCGGAACACCAGTGGTGCGCCAATCCACGCTTTGGTGGTGGTAGCAAATTCGGGGCGCGCTAATTTCCAGAAGGAATTTTCGGTAATGTCATGAAAAATGGTGGGATATTGTTGCAGCAATGCCTGCCGGAAGAATATATTTTCGGTGGTGTTGATGGTGAGTTGCGCCGCGTCAAATCCATCGGCAGCCCGCACGGCAAGTGATTGCCCGCGCAGCAACATAATCGCCGCATATTGATATGGGACAACGTGTTTAATGCGCGCCAAAATCAATTTCAGTACGTCATCCAAATCAAGGGTGGCATTGATGATGGTTGCCAACTGCTGCAAATGTTCCGCAATCTGCTGGCGAATGAGCGCCTGCTGTTGCTGTTCGCGGGTTTTTTGATACAGGTTGGCGGCGGTAATGCCCACGGTAATTTGGCTGGCGTAGGTGCTTAAAAAATGAACAATATCGTCATCTGCCGTGGCGAGTGAGTCGTCCAGCACTATTAACGCACCAATGGAAAGTTGTCCGATTGCCAGTGGAATACTCCACACGGGGATGGGGGGGGCGCCTGTTTTTTGTACCGTCCCTGTGGTCAGTGTCGTTTCGGCATAGGGCAATAGTGTGGAGAGTGTCGGCGGGGGAGGTGTACCGCCGGTTGCCGCCAGACGGGGTTTGGCAGTTTGGGTATCAATTAAAATGATTGCCAGTTGGCGATAGCGGAAAGCGTCTGCCAAAATATTGAGCGCTTCGGTTAGCATGTCCGCCACATCTAAAACGGTGGCGCTGATTCTGGCAAAGGTTTGCAGCGCGGAAAATTCTGCGCGAATGTTTCTCTCCGTGAGAGAAGTGCGTTTTGGTGTCATAGGCTAGTTGTCTTTTTCGATAATGAGCCAGTGCCAGTATTTCCATGTGACCACCATGCCGATGGTAACCGCCAGCGCGAGTGGAAGGTGATGGAATATCAGGGTAAAAGCGGGTGTGAATACTATCGATGGGGAATGCTGCATAGAAACGAGGGCGCTGGCTTGCCACAGATGTGCCAGCAACGCCACAATGCCCAACCCTTCGGCGACATAATACCATTTGTAAACGGCATTCATTTTCAAAACACTGCCAAAACGGCGGGAAAGTTTTGCCAATATGTGCAGTAATGTAACGATGGACAGCGGCGCAATCGCGCTGAAAACGATGATTAAGGGCATTACGGACGCCCCCCCAGCATACTATTCATCAGCGAATACCCCACCAGAATTACCACTGCGCCACCGATGATGCGCAGTACATCTGCTACCGCTACTCCGGCGACGGCGATAGAACCCGAGATTGTGTACAGCAAGGCTGCCACCAAAAAAAAAGCAATTGCGGCAATGAGCCAGTGGTGAATGGGATAGGTGTGTGCCGGAAGGGTTTTTTCCCGCCGCCGTCGGTTAAAGAATCGCGCGATGGCGAACAAAAAATATACCAGCACACTGGCGATAATCCAGATGTAAACGACGAAAATTTGCGACAGGAGTTTCATGGTTTGGCGGGTGATGCGGTTTCAAAAAAAGCTACCCTCTACCGGAGGCAGGGAACCTGCATCTGATGGAGGGGAAGAGACGGATGGAACAAATTGTTACTTGATGAAGGCTTCGTCAAACGCATCGGTCATACTTCGACGCGGATTGCCGCTTAAAATGCCTTCTCTTCCCTGAAATTTTTCTTTTAGCTGAATGCCGATGTTGGGTTCAATTTCGTATTGTCGAATATCTTTGGCATGGTCGCTGCCCCGCATTTTTAGCACCAGCAACGCTTTGCTCACCGCCGAATCAATTTCCACATACCGCAGAATGGAGTACGAATCAACCACAAAAGCGATGTCGCTGTTGGGGTTGGCGGATTCACCCAAAAGGGTGTCGCTTTCTTTGGTGAGCAAACTGGTGAGTCCTTCGCGTTTTAGCGCGTTAATAAACCCATATTGGATGTTCCGCAATTCAATGGGGTCAGTGGTAAGGCGTTCAAAGTGGGTGATGCTGTCAACCACCACCCGTTTGATGCTCATATCGGCGACGTATGTTTCAATGATACCGCCGACGTTTTTTAAGTCTTGATGACTGACCTCGGGGCTGGTCATAATGATTTTTAGCATGCCCTCTCGTTCCAACTGGGCAAAATCCCATCCCATACTGGCGGCATCGGCGTAATATTGTTGTGGAAATTCTTCAAAGGTTAAGATAAGTCCGGGTTCATTATATTTTTTAATGCCGTTATAAATAAACTGCATGCCCATTGTACTTTTGCCGGTGCCGGGTGCGCCTTCAATTAAATTGGCACTTTGCGACAAAAAACCGCCGCCGAGCATTTCGTCAAAGCCGATAATTCCTGTTTTTACACGTGTGTGTGTCATAATTACCCCACATTCTGCCGCATAGGATGGTTATTGCATACCACGAATAATGTGGTATACCGCCTTTACGCGAAATTGGCGGTCTTCACATGCACGGACAAACGCGCCGATGAGCTGTCGCATCGTGGGGTCATCGGTGAGGGTGAATACCACTTGTTCGCCGATAAGTTTGCGCTGCATAATGCCATCTGCTTCCAGTTCTTCCAGTTCCGGTTCGGTCGCCGCTACGCTTCGCCCGGCGTAGCGTGCGATATTTTCGGCGGTGTCAACAGTATTGGGATTCTCATGGAAAAAGCGGATCAAATCCCATTTGATGAATGATGTAACTTTTGTTTTAACAAAATCAAGTAAATCTGCTGGCATATCATCCATCAGTTTTGCCGTGAAATCATCGTGCTCAGCCACGGGGGTGTCTCCTTTCGGATAGGGCGCATATGGAATGCCACTTTTAAACATTCTATCACTGAAAAAGCAAAAGTGCAACGGATTCAAGTTTTTTCGATGAATTGTGCGCGTATTGATGCAGAAAACCTGTCCGGCTGGTGCATTCGATAGGTTCTTTGCATCAATGTCTAACTACCGGTGACGCTGTTTCTGCCTGCGTCGCTGTTTTTGTGCGGGCATTTTTTGAGTGCCGCCGCCGTTTGAAGGGTGCTCTTGAACTACCGGTTGCCCCGGTGAAGTAATTCCTTGTTGGTCTGATTTCATATGACAATGTTTGTATTTTTTGCCGCTGCCACACCAACAGGGAGCGTTTCTGCCGGGAGTTTTTGCGGCTCGGACGGGGGTGGTTTTGCCATTGGTTCCTCCGCCCAGTGTTTGCGGCTGCATGCTGTCATGTCGCGCTTGCAGGTTGCGCGGTTGTTGCACCTTTTGCGGTACCAGCTCGACATGGTAGATTTTGCTCACCACATCTTGTTGAATTGCTTGCACCAACATCCCGTACATGTCATGCGCTTCGCGTTTGTATGCCACCAGCGGGTCTTGCTGCCCAAATGCCCGCAAGCCAATGCCCTGTCGCAGTGCATCAAGAGCGGTGAGATGTCGCACCCACAGTTTGTCTACCGCCTCAAGCATAATGAGTTGCTCTATTTGCCGCATGATGGCGGAGCCGAGTTGTTCTTCTTTTTCGATGTAGCGTTCCCGTGCCAGTGTCTGGAATAATTCAATTAATTCCTCCGGCGATTTTCCTTCCCAATTGTGTGAGGTCATGGTAAGCGGCAACGAGAAAATGGCGCGGATGGCATTATATAATCCGGGTAAGTCCCAATATTCTTCGTCTTCGGCGAGGGTGAATGTGCGAACCAACGCTTCAATTTGGTCGTCAACCATCAAAAGAATATTTTCTTGCAGATTGGCGCTGGTGAGGATGCGGTTTCGCTGGGCGTAAATAACTTCACGCTGCTGGTTGACCACGTCATCATATTCCAGCACATGTTTGCGAATATCGAAGTTGTAGCCTTCAACCTTTTCTTGCGAACTTTCGATACTTTTACTCACAATCCCCGCTTCAATGGGGGTGTCATCTTCCAACCCAAAACGTTCCATCAATTTGGCGACATTCTGTCCGCCAAAACGGCGCATCAAATCATCTTGCAGCGATACGAAAAAGCGGCTGGAGCCGGGATCTCCCTGCCGACCGGCGCGCCCGCGCAACTGATTGTCAATGCGGCGCGCTTCGTGGCGTTCTGTGCCGACCACATGCAACCCGCCCTGTTCCAGCACTTTGGTGCGGTCGCCGGCAAGGGCGGCATTGGCTTCTGCCAGCGCCTGCTCCCATACGTCCGATTCTACAGCCGCCAGATCTATCCCCTTTTGTCGCAATTTGTCGCGGGCGATACCTTCCGGATTGCCGCCCAGCAGAATATCGACACCACGCCCCGCCATGTTGGTGGCGATAGTCACCGCACCGGGACGCCCTGCCTGCGCGATGATGGTAGCTTCTTTTTCGTGGTTTTTGGCGTTCAATATTTCGTGCGGAATGCCTTTTCGTTTGAGCATCTGCGAAATATATTCTGATGTTTCAACGGCGACGGTCCCCACCAGCACCGGACGCCCCAGCTGATGCATTCGGTCAATTTCATTGATAACCGCACGGAATTTGGCATCCGGATTGGGATATACCACATCCGGATAATCAATACGTTTGTAGTAAAATTCGCTGCCATCGGGGCTGCGGTAGGTGGTGATGGGCACGCCGTCTGCTTTAGTGGTTTCTGCAATGAGACTGCCCTGCATAGCGCGAAATTCGACATTGGTGGGCAACGTTGCCACATCCAAATCATAAATTTTGCCGAATTCCTCCGCTTCGGTGGCGGCGGTTCCGGTCATACCGGCGAGTTTATTGTACATACGGAAGAAATTTTGGAAGGTGATGGTTGCCCATGTAAAGCTTTCATTTTGCACCTTTAGCCCTTCTTTCGCTTCGATGGCTTGGTGCAAGCCTTCGCTGTACCGGCGACCGTACATCAGCCGCCCGGTAAATTCATCCACAATGATGATTTCACCGTTTTGGATGACATATTCTTTGTCAAGCTTGAACAGGGCGTGCGCTTTCAGCGCATTATCCAAATACGGCGTCATCGTGGCGTTTTCGGGCGCATACAGGTTTTCAATGCCCAGTTGATTTTCGATTTTCTCGATGCCCTGCTCGGTCAGATGCGCCACCCGTGTGCGTTCATCCACCACATAATCGCCATCCGGGTCGCGGTCTTTGTCATCCACGCTTTCTTTGCTGCTGGGACGCAGATATTTCACCATCTGCGCGAATTTCCGGTACAATTCGCTGCTTTCTTCTGCCTGTCCGGAAATGATGAGCGGGGTACGCGCCTCATCGATGAGAATATTGTCAACTTCGTCAACAATGGCATAATGCAGGTCACGCTGCACTTTACTGCGCAGGTCGCGCACCATATTGTCACGCAGGTAATCGAAGCCGAATTCGTTATTGGTACCGTACGTGATGTCTGCGGCATACGCCTCGCGGCGGGTAATGGGGCGCAGGTGCTGATAGCGGTCGTCACTGGCTTGATAGTCCGGGTCGTACAAAAATGAGGCTTTATCAACCCCGCCATTGCCCGCGTTTTGGATGACGGCGATGGATAATCCCAGAAAATGGTAGACGGGACCCATTTGCTGCGCCCCTACTTTTGATAGATAATCGTTAGGCGTTACCAAGTGTGCACCGTGTCCAGTGAGTCCATTTAGCACCAGCGGCATGGTTGCCACCAGCGTTTTTCCTTCACCGGTGCGCATTTCTACCACGCGCCCGTTGTGCAACAGCGCTCCGCCGACCACCTGCACATCATAATGGCGCAGGGTGGTGGTACGGACGCTGGCTTCACGCACGGCGGCAAAAACCTGTTCTTGAATCTCTGCCAGCAGGTCGGCTTCTAGATTCAATAGTTGATTATGGGCGTGGTCAACTTCCACTTCCAGCCGGCGGCGTTCATCACCAAAGGCAGATGCCGCTTCTTGTCGCAGCTCAGCCAATTCTGTGCGGGCTTCCGCTGTCTCTGCCACAATATCGGCGCGAAATTCAGCAATCATCCGGCGCAGTTCATCATTGCTCATCGCCTGTATTTCGGTTTCCAGCGCGTTCACGGCTTCTACTAGCGGCATGAGTCTTTTAATTTCTTGTTTTTGGGTTCTTCCGGTTACAATTTTACTCAGACTTTTAAACATAATTTGTAAAACCTTTTTTACTTTCTCACATTACGCATGTTACAATATTTACCGATGAAGCCTTGATATTCTCCCTCTCCCGATTTGTGAAAAGGAAGATTACTTGAGGTGCAACTCCTCGGAAAATGATAAAATGGAACGCAGATTTTCTGGGTTTTCACGGATAGATTTTTTGAAAAATCAGCGGAAATCAGTTCAATCCGTGTTATCTGTGTTCTATTTGGTTGCTTTTGAAAAGAGTCGCACATCAGGTGAAGATTTTAAAATCTTAACGTCAATTGTTCAATCGCTGCGCAACGTGGTCTATTTTCTTACATTATACAATTATAGCATAGAGACAAACGCTCTCCAAAGCAGGCAGGAGTTCACGATGGTACAGCAAAAACGGCGCGCCCCGCGCAACCGCACGCTCACCCTTTCCGACGCCGAGCGCGGACAATTTCGCTCGCGCCTGCTGACGCTGGATGGCGCCGTGCCATTCGCCACGGTAGAAAACTGCATCATCCGGCAGGATGTGTTTTCTGTGCTGGATTGGCTGCCGCCGCAATCAGTGGATTTGCTGTTTGCCGACCCGCCATATAATTTGAGCAAAAATTTTGACGGCAAGCCCTTCACCCCAATGCCCCCCGATGCCTACGAAACGTGGCTGGAAAGCTGGGTATCGCAGTTGCCGCGTCTGCTCAAACCGACCGCATCGGTGTATATTTGCGGCGATTGGCGGTCATCGGCGGCGATTCATCGGGTGATGGCGCGCTATTTCATCGTGCGGAATCGCATCACGTGGGAGCGGGAAAAAGGGCGCGGCGCAAAACGGAATTGGAAAAATGCCTCGGAGGATATCTGGTTCGGCACGGTTGGCGAAAATTATACCTTCAATGTGGACGCGGTGAAACTGAAGCGGCGGGTCATCGCGCCATACACCGATGCTTCCGGCGCGCCGAAAGATTGGTCGGAGGGTAAATCCGGACGTTTCCGATTGACGCATCCTTCCAACCTGTGGACGGACATCACCGTGCCATTTTGGTCAATGCCGGAAAACACCGACCATCCCACCCAGAAGCCGGAAAAACTGCTGGCGAAAATTGTGCTGGCAAGTTCCAACCCCGGCGATGTGGTGTTTGACCCGTTTGCGGGGGTGGGAACGACGGCGGTAGTGGCGAAAAAACTCGGGCGGCGCTTTGTGGCGGTGGAAGGGGCGGAGGAATACTGCCTGCTGGCGGAAAAGCGGCTCGCGCTCGCGGAAACGGATTCGCACATTCAGGGCTACGCGGATGGCGTTTTTTGGGAGCGCAACGCGGGAAAATAGTGGGTGGCGAGTTACGAGTGGCGAATCTTGTGCTCCAAATTAATTTGGACTTACGCAGACAAAAGATTCTTGCCACGAATTCACACGAATTTCACTAATTTTCGATTCTAATTCGTGTAATCTGTGAAAATGCGTGGCTGATTTTTTAACCTGACGGCTAAATTGCGTAAGTCCTGTTAATTATTGAAGGCAAATACGATGCACAAGAGTGGGACTGAAATTATCAATGACGCAACCATATGATGCCCCAGTACGGCAAAAGCTCGCTTCAAAAAACTTTCACTGACTATCCACGAATCTGGAACTAGATTTGTATAATATAGCTTGGCCTCTAATGCATTAATCCGATTTTTTAATGCTTCAATTTCCTGATTACTTTTTGCCAATGCATCGATAAATTCGTTTTCGGACATGATAATCTCCTGTGAGTATCAAGTGAGTTGGTCGAAAATTGTCTCTTTTGATACGAAGATTATCACATATATCGGCGTAATTTGCAACAGAATTTATTGTGTTTCTCGAACAGTACCCGATATTTTCCTACGCGCATTCGGTACGAAACATCAAAATTGACCAAATGTTTTACGTTACTTTTTGGGTCGGGGTCGGCTGCCAATTGCTCAATGTGAGACAAAATTAATTATTGGTCATTTTGGGGATAACGTTTCAGGTTTTTGAGCGCGACATCCGTAAACGTAATATGATATTGAGTCATAGCAGCCACCGCTATTTTTATTAAAATTGGTATATCTTCTCAATAACTTAGGACAAGAGCATTGCTTTGCTCTATATTGGGCAACCACAAGAGTCGCCCCTACATTCTGAGAAGATACAAATTGGTAACGATATGGTATCGGCTTCCGTTTTTTACCTTGAAATTATACCCCACTATTGTCCTGTAGCGGCATCCCGCCCTTCTCGTTGAAGTTCGGCTAACTGAATTACCAACCGCAAAGCTTCGTTCACGGCGGCGGCATCTGGAAACGCTTGGGCGACATCGGGGTCAAGCAACACCAAGTTTGTCCCTTTACGGAAGTGGTCGGCATATTTTCCCCGAACGCCATTTTTTAGCAGGGTTTTCAAATCATATTTAGGACGTAGTTCATCGTCCATCTCAGTTGAGAAATTTTTCTTCATAAATATTTTGCTCCGCACGGGTCAATAGACTTTTTGCGTGGAGGTTCAAAATATTGGGCAACCCGAAGTCTTAAATTATGTCATTCCCGCGAAAGCGGGAATCTACAATTTCTCACTGTGGATTCCGGATAATTCACTTCGCGAATTTCCGGAATGACATTAATAATCAGTGAAAATCCATTTAATCTGTGTCATCTGTGTTCTATTTTTTCTGATTCACTCCCCCAGCATTCCCTGCGCTGCCGCGATGACCCCCGCTGCAGACAACCCGCGCACGCAGAAATGGGCATCCAATTCCCCCGCTGAAAAAGCCAAATGATTGCACGGCTGGCACGCCAGCCCCGCCCGCAAAATCCGGTGGCGGCGCGGATTGCCCCACGTGCCGAATTTCTCCGCGTCCACCGGTCCATACAGGCTGAGTGTCCGCGCGCCGACCGCCGCCGCGAGTTTCACCGGTCCCGTGTCGGGTCCGATGACCAGCGCCGCTCGCGCCATGATGGCGGCAATGTGCGGCAGGGTGGTTTCACCGGCGGCGTTCACCGTGGACGCGGCAGTTTTCTCCGCGATGGCGGCGCACAATTCCCGCTCGGCAGAACTGCCGCTCAGCACAATTTGCGCCGAGAAATCTGCCGCGAGCGCGTCCGCCACCTGCGCCCACGCTTCAACCCGCCAGAGTTTCACTGCCGCCCCCGCACCGGGATGGATGACCACCAGCGGATGTGTCGAGTCGGGTGGTGCTTCGTGTAGCCAGTTTAACGCCCATCGGCGACCTGCATCCGGCACAAAAAATTCCGTGTTACCGATGGCATCCCGCGCGGGGATTTCATCTCCGCCGGAAATGAAAAACTGCACCAGCCGAAAATTCTGCTCAACTTCGTGCAAGCCTTCGATGTAGGGTAGGGAGGCAGTAAGAAATGGACGCACGGAATCTGTCGCGTAGCCAACGCGCCGGGGAATGCCCGCGACGGCGGCAAGCCACGCCCCCCACCAATGGTCGAACCGGAAAACGATGGCGGCATCGAACCGGTGTTTTTTCAGCGTGTGCGCCATTTCGTGCAGATAGCGGTACGGCTGCCACGGCGACGGTTTCGGTTGGCGGGTGAATCCGGGGAAATCGCAGGTGAGAATGTCATCCACGTGCGGGTTATTTTGCACGATGGGCAATCCCCACGGTCCGACCAGCAATGAAAGGTGTGCCTCCGGCAGGGATTGCCGCAGATGGCGCAGGGCCGGGGTGAGAAAAAGCAGGTCGCCCAGATGGTCGGGGCGGATGAGTAGAATTTTTTTCGGGGTGGGTGGGGTGGGTACGCGGCGCGACAGCCATGCCCCGGCGAGTTGCAATCCCCACAGCCGCAATCGGTGTGAAAAACGGGCTTGCTGTGGCACGGGCGCGGCGGGGGCAGACAGGTTGCTGAAAGCGGGGTCGAGTTGGGAATTGCGAATGGGGTTTTTCAAAATGTGAAACCTGACAATGGCAACTACACAATGTCATTCCCGCGAAAGCGGGGATACATAAATTTCTGCTGTGGATACCGGATATTTTCCTGCGGGAAATTCCGGTATGACAAATTGAACAATTTGTTCCATCAGTTGAAAATAGCTACTACCAAACTTAAAACCCTCAATACAGCCGTTCAAACGTGGGAACCAATGCCTCCCACGTGAAATTATCTGCCACAAATTGGCGGGCAGTATCGCCGAGCTTTTGGCGGGCGGCGGGGTCATCCAGCAAGTGCAAAATGGTGTCTGCCATTGCGATGGGGTTATCCACCAACCGCATTTCGCGCCTGTCGGTCACACCGAAGCCTTCCGCGCCGACGGTGGTGGCGACAATGGCTTTCCGCATTGCCATCGCTTCCAGCAATTTTAGCCGCGTGCCGCCGCCCACCCGAAACGGGGCGATATAAACCGTTGCCCCGGCGATATACGGCTCCACCGCATCCACAAACCCGGTGATGGTGATGGCAGGATTGCCGCGCAGGGCATTGAGCCGTGCGTGGGGGTGCTGTCCCACAATGGCGAGTGTGGTTTCGGGGCGGCGCGCCAGAATGAGCGGCAGCACTTCATCCGCGAACCATAACATGGCATCAATGTTGGGGCGGTAATCCATTTTTCCGGTAAAAACCATATCGAACGGAATGGGCGCAACCGGCGCATCGTAATTTTCCAGCGCCACGCCATTCGGCACAACGTCAATTTTTAGGGATGCATCCAGCGTGCGGATGGCGGCGCGGTCAGCAGCACTGACCGCCACCACCCCATCGGCGGCACGGCAGATGTCGCGCTCGTAGCGGCGCAGGCGGATGGTTTGCACCAAACTGTATGCGGCGGCAATCCAGCGGCGCGGATTTTTCACATCGGTGGTGAAATTGCGCCATTGCAGCAGCCATTCGGCATTGTGGTCGTCGTAAATTATTTTTGCGGCGGGGATGATATTCCGCACGATGGGCAGATATGGTGCCATTTCAATCCCTTCCACATGCACCACGTCCACCGGATGGGCGGAAAGAAACGCTTCCAGCCGGGCGGCAAATTCCGCCGACCAGAGCCGCCAGCTCATATCGGGGCGGCGGGTGGTGAGCATCTGCCGCAAACGGGTGGTGGTGGTGCGCTGCGGCACGGGCAGGGTTTCGATGGTGGCGCAGAGTTTCGCCAGTGGACCGGGGTCGGCGGGCTGGTCGGGTTCCAAAAATGTGAGCAAATGGATGGTGTGGCGTTTCGCCAGTTCTGCAATGAGGTTAAAATTGCGAATTGTGGTTCCCTGAAATGTGGGATAGGGTCGCTGTGGGGTGAGAAACAGAATTTTCATAGCAATTATCAATTCACCTTACGCAGTCACGGATTTGACAAAATCGCAATGACTGAAATTGTTGTCCAAAACCTAGAAATCCGGATATTCCCCATCCCCCCTTCCCGATGGGAAGGGGGGATGGGGAAAAATTACAACCGGGTATATCTTGAATTTGTTAAATTTCAAACTGCGTAACGTCAATTAACAATGAGCAATTGTTGATAATTGTTAATTGTTAATTGTTTTCCGGTAGACGGCGAGTGTTTCGCGGGCGGCTTGTTCCCAACTGAATTTTTCGGCGCGTTTCAACCCTTTTTTAATCAGGTCTGTTCGCAGTGATTCATCTTTCAGCAGGCGGTTTATCGCCACGCCGAGCGCCTCTTCGTCAAGCGGGTCAACCAGCAGGGCGGCATCGCCGACGACTTCCGGCATCACTTTAATTTTTGAGACGATGACGGGCGTGCCGCAATTCATTGCTTCCAGCGGGGGTAAGCCAAATCCCTCATAAAATGACGGATACACCAGCATGCTGGCGGCATTGTACAAATAGTTTACTTCCGTATCACGCACACGTCCCAGCAAAATAACATCCTGTTCCAACTTAAGCCATCGAATCGTTTCGTCAACTTCTTCAAACAGCCAGCCTTTGCTGCCTGCCAGCACCAGTTTTTCGGGGCGGTGGTGATGGTCTTTCAGCCAGCGGAAGGCTTTCAACAGTGCAGGAATGTTCTTTCGCGGCTCGATGGTGCTGATGAAAAAGAGAAAACCCGGTTCCAGCCCGAAAGTTTTCTTTACAAAATCGGCGGCTTCGGCTTTGTCCAGCGGGTGATATTTGGGGTTGATACCTTCGTAAATAACGGTGATTTTTCGCTGGTGAACGCCCAAAAGTTTAATGAGGTCTTCTTTGGTGGCTTGCGATACGGCGATAATGTGGTCGGTACTGCGGACAGCTTGGTCAATTTGCCCGTAATATCGCGCCGATTCTTTGGTCATAAATTGAGGGTAGAGCAGAAATGCCAAATCATGCACGGTGATGACCGATTTAAAATTCCGGTTAAACGGGGGAATAAAATCGGGCGAGTGGAGCAAATCCAGCCCCATTCGCCCCAACTCCACCCGCAGCGCAGATTGTTCCAGCCGGTGGTGGCTGGGTGTCCACAGCGATGTACGGGTAAAATTGTGATTTTGCACAATTTTAGATTTGTCTTTTCGACTCTGCAACAGGTAAAACTGATTGCCTTCGGCTGCCAACGCTTTTAAACCACGCGTTAGATGAATGATATATTGCCCGATTCCGGCTTTGCTGTAATAAACTAACCGTGCGTCGATGCCAATTCGCATCTGCTGTACCTCAGAAAAAATACGGTGTCCTTCAACTTTTGCTGAAGGGCACCGTTGTCCCGCATTTTTAATAACATTATCATACAATACGGATGAATTTTTGAAAAATTTACAGGTCGAATTCAGATTCGGGGGTGTCGCCATAGTCGGGTTCAGCGGATTCGGTGGATGGCGGAGACACAGAAGCGTCGGAGGCGGGGGCGTCCGGTGTCCATAAAATGTCGCGTGCGCCCTGCCTATTTGGCGGGCTGACCACACCTTTTTCTTCTAATTGATCCATCAACCGTGATGCACGCGGGTAGCCGATGCCCAACTTTCGCTGCAAATATGATGTGCTGGCACGCTGAGTATCAATTATCAGTTTTGTGGCGCGTTCCAGCATATCGTCTTTATTGGCTTTTTCCAGAATATCTGCCCAGGGCAGCCGTTCTTCTGCTGGCGGCGCGGGTGCTGAAGATGGTGGGGAATATGCAGCTGTTGCCGCCACAGGGGATGTCGGCGCGCCGGAACTGCCGTAAGTTTGTGCGGAACCGCCCTCTCCAACAGATGTTCCGCCAGAAAGTGACCCACCCGCCCATTTCCAATATTGAACCACATTTTTTATTTCCGCATCAGAGACAAAACATCCTTGCAATCGCGCCAATTTTGGCGAATCCGGCGCTTGATACAGCATATCGCCTTTACCCAGCAGCTTTTCTGCACCGGGTGTGTCAATGATGACCCGCGAGTCAATCTGACTGCTGACCGCAAGAG
>CAYZQQ010000051.1:0-13699 GCA_964480075.1 uncultured Anaerolineaceae bacterium | reverse complement strand
GCAATGCTAAAAAATATGCGCCCGCCAGCATTCCCAGCGTGGCGCCCACCGACACCCAGCCCACCACGTGGGGCAAAATCTTGGTGCGCCGCACGATAATAATAATGGAAGCCATCGTCATCCCCACAGCCTGAATCATCAGCCCAAAGGTACGAGCATCGCCGGCAGGAATGTGCAACACTTTTGTAAAGACCGGAAACGCCACCACCGACCCGCCCAACGGCGTCGCCCCCGCGATGAATGAACCGGCGCTCATCGTCACCGACATTGCCCAAAAATCGGCAAACAAATGCCAACTGTTGGATGCGGTCATATAGCTCACCCACGCCACATATATCACTCCCACCAACAGGGGATAAATCAGCCGGCGCATTCGAGACGGTTTGTGCGCGATACTTTCTGGTGGCGAAAATACTGCCGTGGAAATGGTTCGGGAATCAGTTTGCATCGAATGAATTGCTCCTCAGTACGTTGAAATACTGCATTACAGCCCCAACAAACGGGCGATGATATTGCGTTGAATATCAGATGTGCCGGAATACAATGTTCCGCCGACAGCATCGCGCAAATTTCGCTCTACTTCAAATTCCGACATATAACCGTACCCGCCATACGTGCGAATGGCATCCAGCCCCGATTGGACGAAACTTTCGCTGAGGTATAACTTTGCCAGCGCAGCTTCCATCACTGCCGATTTGCCGTTTTTTCTGAGCCACGCCACTTTGTACAGCAGCAATCGGGCTGTTTCAAGCCGAACTTTCATATCGACGATACGATTTGCCACCGATTGGAATTTGCCGATAGATTGTCCAAACTGAGAACGCTCGTTGGCATAATTAATCGCCTCTTCCAGTTGCCGTTCCATCGCCCCGACATGACTGCCGAGAATACAACTGCGCTCCCATTCCATTGAATCGTTAAAAATATTGGAACCCGCACCTTCGGGACCGAGCCTGTTTTCCAGTGGGATAAAACAGTCTTCAAAAATCAACTCCGCCATGGGGGCGGTGCGAAGCCCCATTTTTTCGATGGGCTTGCTGACGGTAAACCCCGGCGTGCCTTTTTCTACCAGAAAACCGGTGACGCCCCACATCTTTCGAGCGGGATTCACTGTGGCAAAAACCAGCGCCATATCGGCGACGGGGGCATTGCTCACAAACATTTTGCTGCCATTGAGCACATATCCGTCATCGCGGCGTTCGGCACGGGTGTGCAAACTATATGCATCCGAGCCGGAATCGGGTTCGCTCATACCGTGCGCGCCGATAATGTCCCCCCGGCACATACCGGGCAAATATTTTTTCTTTTGCGCATCCGTGCCAAACGAAAATATGGGCATCTGCACGCTCCACATTTGGGCGTTCATCGCAAATATCAGCCCGTTATCTTTGCATCCATATCCCAGCCCTTCCATGGTGAGCATGGTGGTCATAATGTCGGCGCCGGCGCCCCCGTATTCTTCTGGAAATGGCAATCCCTGAATACCAAACCGCGCACATTTTCTCCATCCTTCCCGCGAAAATTCGGCATGGCTATCGCGCTCCATTACCCCTTTGTTCAGTTCTTTCTGCGCAAAATCAATAACGGCGTTTTTGTATGTCAGTTGTTCGTCAGACCAAGAAAAATCCATGTCATTCTCCTGTAAAAGTTAGCCAGGTTTTGCCGGGGGGCACATTATTCTTCAAAAAATGCTGCCCACGGTGTCCCATTGAACTTTTTTTTCAACTCAGCGTAATTTTCTATCACCGCGGTGAGTGATTTTTGGGACTGGCGGTATGTTGTCGGTTGCACGGGTTCATAATCAACACCCAAAAATTCCTGAATGCGGTTCAAGTCTCGCTCACGGTCGCTTGCTAAATTTTCGTAAAAAATTTCAAGAACCGGATGATGGCGAAATCGGTCATCACACACTCGTTCCCAAGCGCGGGTTTGGCAAAAATCATCCAAACACGCTTCATAATTCAGTCGAAAGGTTGTCGGGCGTTCTGTGGTTTGTGATGTGTTGATCCACTCATCGGTGATAGCTGCTTTTTGCCGCGACAAATGTGTTCTTAAAATATTCTTTCGTTTCAGATGGATGACGCGCAAGTCTTTTTGTTCCGTCAAATAGTCCCACACATTCCCATTTTCAGCGTGATAATAGAATATTTTAAACCCGACTGCCTTCACGTAACGGGGAAATTTCCCGAAAAGTAGGGTGTCAATAAACGCCGCAGGAGTTTTTTGTAATGCCACAACGGTTTGCGGCGATTGAAAATAGCCCATGTGGTCCCAATCGAGTGCGGTGACGTCTCTGAATATTTCGCCAAATGTCTCTATTTGGCTATGCGAATTAAGCAGTCCCCGCAGCAGATTCGACCCGACTCTTGACCTGCCCAGCACAATAAATTTTGTGTACTCCGAATGCCCGGTGAGGATGCCAGCTTTAATTGGCAGTTGTCTGAGATGTGGATACCATGAATTTCTCAGCTGCTTCATTTTCTGAAGCATGCGCGTCACTCCGGGTTTGACCATACTTGTAATTTACACCGTCAACGGTTGCAGCGGTTGCGATACAGCGACTGTCGCTTTTAAATACGCTTCCAATATGTCAACGGCTCGTTCCCATGTCCAGTTTTTCAGCACATGCGTGCGTCCGTTTTCACCAAAAGCTTGTGCAAGTTTTGGGTCGGAAATAAAACGCTCAATCGCCTCGGCAAATGACGCAGGGTCACGCGGAACGAGCATCCCCGTTTGCCCATCAATGACGGTTTCTGGAATACCGCCATCACGCACGGCAACCACGGGCGTTCCGCACGCCATCGCTTCGAGCGGCACCAATCCAAACGGTTCACGGAGGGGGGCATACGCCACAACCTTTGCCTGATTATATAGCTCAACCAGCGTTTCATCACTGATATTGCGCATCAATGTCATATCAACGTTCAATTTGCGTGCCAGATGTTCCAGATATTCTTTTTCCGGTAGATTCTGAAAATTACTGGCAATTACCAGTGTCGGTCGGTTATCCGGCGGAAGTTTTGCCATCGCCTGTATCAAAAAATCGAATCCTTTTAATGGAGTGAGTGACCCGACTGACAACACCATGTTTTGTTTTTCCACTGGCAGCGGGTAGAACCATGCCACATCAATGCCATGATAGCTGACCAACGGGGTAACATTATAAATTTTTTGTACTGCGTCTCGAGTAAATTGTGAGTTGACCAGCACGGTATCTGCGCTGCGGGTATTTCGTTTATCAAGATGTTGCAATGTCTTAAAATACAGTGGCGGCAGTGGATCAATTCGATTCAACCATTGCCGCCGCGCGCCAACGCCGTTATCATACGGTCGAAACGGAGCAGGTTCATACACCTGCCGCAACGGTTCGTGACAGTAATATACTGAGGGTATATGCCCGTGGTGCAGCACCGATGGACTCTTTTCAAACTGGCAGGGATGCGCCAACAACACATCATAATTTCCCCGGTCGATGGTATGCGCGATGGTGCGCGTCACTTTTTGCAATCGCCGCAAATCAAGCAACCGCACTGCCTGATTCAATCGTCCCAATGGCGAAGAAAAAAGCGTGCCGGGTTCAAAATCAAAAATATGATGTTCGGCAACAAATGGGCGAATATCAGCAAAAGTATGATTCGCGCTGGCAAGTGTAAAAACGTCAATGTGATGCTTACCTGCCAACCGCTTGGTTGCCTCTTGCAGCGTGCGTTTGGCTCCGCCTGATGGAAGATTGTGATACAGTGCGATTCGCATAAAAAAATGTCTCTACAAGATTCCTGCCGTCCGGGTGAACATACGGCACACATAATGGGTCAGCAATGTTATACTTGTGGCATCAAACTCAATTCATCCTGAAAGAACTGACGAACTCTGTCTATGTACATTTGACGCAAATCCTCGCCGGTCTGGTCATCAGCCCGACGCAAAAACTGGAATCTCATCCAATCGTTCTCCAGCACTTCGGGGACGTGATGTTCTTTTACCAGCGTTAAGCCGTTATACCGGCGAATGATGGGATGCACATACACATCTTTATGCGCTTCATCGGGGTCTGGGTCGCGCTGCACACACAACGGGTCACCATCGGGGAATTCGCCATATTCAAGCGTGATGGTGTAATAGTGAGTGTATTGCGAGAAATCGCTATTGAAAACGTACTCTACGTTAATTTCCGAATAATATTGCGGTTCGCCACCGGTTTCCGGAACCACCAGCACATCGCAGAGGAACCCCGGCTGCAGCAACAGCGCCGAGGCGCGACTCACCCGTTCAAGGATTTTATCGGCAATTGATGCAGGGGCGACGGGCAAGGTTTCATACGGAAGCGCAGCACCATGATATTTCTGCTCCAACAGTTTATGCAGCACTCGAATATTATGCCGGTAGCCCTGCACAAAAGACGAGAAGTATTTTCCTTCATCTTTCGCCCCCATCAGCACGCCCAGAAAATACATATCTTTTACATTGGTTGATTCCCATTCAGCCGTAAACGCGGGATATTTGTTGTGGAGCGCGGCAACCATATCGGGGCGGCAGCTTTCATCGAATATTGATGTATCCATTCGAAAGCCCGTGCAAACAAGAACGCGGTCATACGCCAATTCCATTGTTTGTCCTTCTGCCTGTGTGTACCCGACATGTGCGATCAGTTCACCATCACGTTTTTCAATACTGGTTATATCGGCGTTAAGAATATGATTTTGGTTTTTTAAATGATAGGTATCAATAAAACCACTGTTGACCGCCCGCAGGTCGCCTTTATAGTGTGAAGCCCATGCCATAGTGATACAGCTGGGACCGGAAACCGTAATCATCCGCGCCACCGGCAACAAATGATTGGCGGTTTCAAATGCGGAATTTCCTTTGCCCAAAATCAATACTCGCTGGTTGATGTAATCGTTTCTGTCCACCGAACAATCATAGTAATTTTCAGAATATTCAATGCCGGGAATATCCGGGATATATGGCTTTGAAACGCCGGTCGCTACCATCAACCGTTTACCCAAAAAGCGTTCGCCGGTTTCGGTGAGCAGCGTAAACCCACTGTCAGATTTACTCACTCGCGCAACACGCATATTAAATTCAATATTGAGGTCGTAATAATCGGCAAAGGTTCTTAAATAATGGAGAAAATCACCTCTGTTTGGCAAAAAATCTTGGCTAAAATGCCGAAAGCGCATTTCTTCGCTATCAGAAAGGAGAGAATTCCAATCGTATCGTAACTGTCGGTCGGGGTCGTCGTCATAGCCGGTATAAATTTTGTTGACCGTTAACAATTTACCGTGACGGGGAAACTGCGAGAAAAACGAACCGGCGGATGAAGCTGCATCTAAAATAACATAATCACGTTTTGTTTGCTCGAAGAGATAGCCAAGCTGTAACCCTGCCGGTCCTGCCCCGATAATCACATATTCATACGTTTTACTCATCCCAAAATCCCCTTCCTGACAATGATATAGCACTCTTGAATGTCATCAGTCTAACAATTTTTAATCGAAAAGCTATGAGAAAAAAGCTAGAAAATAGTTAGAAAACACCGTCAGAGAAAATCAATGGCATACTGCGAGGAATGTCGATGCACCAAAAAGGGTGAGTGGAGAAACCTTCTCTCCACCCACCCAAAATCGAACACAATTATGCCCGCGCAATTAATTGGTATATCAGTTGAGTTACATCATCAACAATCGCACATTTGTTGCCGGTTACTTTAAAATTAGGGGCAGAAATACCTGATATGGGTTGATTATTACCATCGCGGTATTGTCAGTTGTGTCATCCACAAAACTACCGTTATTTGTACTTACGGAAGCCTGATTTCGCCATAGGCCGGAAAACGTACCGGTTGCTCGCATCACAATTTCATAATCGATGGATGGCTGACCCGTCGTTAAATTTAGGTTCGCACAGGTGATACTGCCGGTAAGCTGTCCGCTCCCCGATGTGCCGGCATGGCAGTTGGTTGGAAGGCTGACAATGGCATTCACAGCCTCCGGAGGGAACCACTGGTCAACCACTGTTGCCGATACGGGAAAGGTTGGTCCGGCGTTGGCAATCGTCAGGGTAAAGGTAACAGCATCTCCGGGCGAGACATAAACGCTGTTGGCTCTTTTGGTGATGTTTAAGTTCGCCGTTGGTGGCAAAGTTGTAAACGACCATTGGTATGGGATTCCCACAAGCGCGTTACCATCCACATCAGTTCCGGCAGTAAGGTTGACGGTATACACTGTGTCAGGGTTAAAATCCGCGTGGGTCAACGTTAATTGGGTGTTGCCGCCGCTCCAAGTTGGTGTCACGCCGCCGGGATTGGGCGATAATGAATACGATACGCTGGTGGGGTTCATCTCTTTGCTAAAATTGATGATGACCGGTTGGGTATATGCTACATCTGTGGCATTGCTTGCCGGAACATTTGATTGCACGCGCGGTGGAATCGGAGTCGTTGTGCCGGGGTCCCATCCGGCAATCTGCGCCATCAATACCCAAAATCCTTTGGCTACGCGAATTTGCCCCGCCGACGCGCTGCCCAAGTGACCGCCCTCAACCTCGGTGGTATAGTGCGGGCAAATTGCCAAAATATCTAATCCGTCATCAGGATGATTTTCTGAACCATAGGGCACGCCATCACGATTATCGTAACAGGGGTTGCCATCCGGGTCGTGCGAGAGAATATCCGCCACATCAAACAATATTTTGTTATGATCGTTGGCATACTGCCGTGTTTGGTCGTTAAACGTCACCGATTCCGGCGTGCCAATACTGCGCGCCAAACTGGTCGTCCAGTAAATAAATGTTTTATCGGGGTGTTGCGCTTCAAAAGCTTCCTGGTCATACACATCGGTGAGATTGGCATTGTCCCAGAAAAAACCGCCGGGTTGGTTTTCAATTGTTGAGCCGGATACAACCAGCAGGTAGCTGAACTGATATGAAACTACATCATACTGATTGATAACACCACTCTGCATATAATCAATGAAGCATCCTGCCTTTTCGCTCCAGTCGGTACAACCACTCACAGGGAGATTATCCCAATATAAAAAATCCCAATTGCTGCGGTCGTATCCACCGGGATGATACCAGTTTAAGACACTGGGATCAACCACATACCGAGAATCGGTGTGATTGCGCTTGCACCTGTTGGGCGCTGCTTCATCCGATTCATACGCCAAACAATCCAGCCCTTCATTGATATTTCCCCCGACAGAACGGTCAATGAACAGCATACTTAAATTGGCAGCGGCTTGCAGGTATTGGTCGGGAATTTGGTCGAATAGTGCGATGGAATTGTGGTCAACGGTGATGAGCGTTTGAGCCGGCGCAGTTTGTTCCAACGGCGAAACAGATTCGCCGCGCGGCGCTTGCGCCGCAACCTCTGAAAATGAACTATGGCTTTGAACAAGTACCAAAGCCACAATGATTGCTGCGCCGATAAGTTGTTTCCGCTTTAAAAAAGCCGGCAATAATTCCAATAGATGATAAAAAGGGGTTTTACACATAATGCCTCCAAAAAATAATAAGAAATAAAGTATCTTCTCAAAATATCGGGGCAAAGTAGTGTGTTTTTCTCGTAGGGACAGCCCATTGGGCTGTCCCTACCCTGAATTATTGAGAAGATACGAAATAAAAATGACATGCAACAACCGACAACACGTGGGCATTGACAAAAACCACGGCTGGAACGGTTACCCAATAAATTATGCGACGATGCATGACGATAGTGTACCCAACCTCCGCCAATGCGCCAAAATTAAACCATTTTAATTATAGTAATTATAACTATTTCTAACTATTTTACATCTCGGAGGGGGAATTTCTCAACTGGGCGGGGATTACGGAACGCTTTCAAACGGAGAAATGCGCGGCTCACTGCGGGGTGAACGCGATACAGCGCTGCCAGCGCCGCGCCGCGTTTATCGGCGGGGTTGAGGCGGCGAGATTCCGCCAGCCAACGACGGGTAACTTCGGCGTGCCCGTTTTCTGCCAGCAGCGATTGACTCGCCAGCAAACGCAGCAACCGAGCTTGTTCGGCGGCGGGCAGTGCCTGAAACTGCGCCCATCGGGTCACCGCATTCTGTTTTTCCGGCTGACCCGCCAGCAGATTGATGAGCAGATCATAAAAAACCGCCGCACGAGTTTCCACCGAACAGGTCTCAAAATTCGGCTGGTTGATGGCATTTTCGCGGCAGATAGCCAGATAACCCGCCCGCCGCTGTAACCCCACCTGCACCGAAATATTCGTTTCGTGTATGCGGTACAGACACGTGCGGTCATCCACATACCCAAACGTGCCGAGGTCGGCAAAACGGACAAAAAAGTCCCAATCGGGACCGATGACGATGCGCGTATCGTATCGCAGGTGGTGTTCCGCCACCAATTTGTGGCGCAGCATCACACACAATGGCGGTCCGAACACATCGGAGGCGCGCACCACTTCCTCAAAAATGCGCCCTTCAAACGGACCCCGCCGCCGGGTGGAAAGGGGCTGCAACCGATTTCCATCTTGGTCAAAATGGAAACCATCCGTGTAAACCGCATCGCGGTCGAGGTGCGAATGCAGATAATCCACCAGCACCGCCAAATGATGCGGCAAATAGGCATCGTCGGCATCCAGATAGGCGATGAACTCACCCGCGCTGTGGTCAAGCGCCACATTCCGCGCCGAGGCTTCGCCGCCGTTTTCTTTGTGAATGAGTTTGATGCGCGAGTCGGTATACTGCGCCACAATATCGGTGGTCGCATCGATGGATCCATCGTTTACGACCAGCAGTTCCCACTGCGAATATGTTTGCGCCAGCACGCTGTCAATCGCTTCGGCGATGAATTGCGCCGCATTGTATGCAGGCATCATCACGCTGACCAGTCCTTTTTGCATCAATTTTCCCTTCAAATATGGAACGCAGATTACGCTGATGACACTGACTTTCACTGACTTTTTAAAAATTTATCTGTGTAAATCCGTAACGTCTGTGGCATCTGTGTTCTAATTTTTGGCTGTCACCTTGACAAAAATTTCTTCCAGCGCTGCCGCGGTGTGATTCCAGCCGTGCATCGTTTCCGCTTCCAGCCGCGCCGCCTGCCCCATCTGCCGCCGCAGGCGATAGTCTGAACACAATTGAATGATAGCATCACTCAGCGCATTTTCGTCGCACGGCGGCACAATCAACCCCGTTTCTCCGTGCGACAGCGTTGGCGGCTGACCATTTTCGCCGGAAGCGATGGTCGGCAATCCCGATGCTTTGTAATCGAGAATTTTCAAGCCGGAAAATTCCTTCCAATTGCAATATGGCGATACCCCAATATCCGCTTGCGCCAGCAACGGTGCAAATTCATCCGGGCTGAGATGTCCGGCAAATGTTACCGCATCATCGATATTCATTTTATTGACAAGTTGTTTGGCTTCGTCCAGCCCGTCTCCGGCGCCAATCAGCAGTAATTTGGCGCGAATGCCCCGCTTTAATGCGCGGGCGAACGCGGGCAGCAACACCGGGATTCCGTGCCACGGATAAAATCCGCCCACATAAACCAGCGTGACGGGGTCATCCGGTTTTTCCGGTTGGAACGAGCGCAGATTTTCCCGCTGCTGACCCTGCACCAGCGGGGTGCCGTTCTCCACCGCCGACACGTTTTCGGGCGGCACGTGCCAGCGCGCGATGAACTGCCGTCGCCAGCCTTCGCCGGTAGAAACGATGTGCGCCGCCTGCCGAATGCCCCAGCGCATCCAAAAAAGCGAAATTCGCCGCTGCAATCCGGTGGGCGCTTCCCCTTTCGATTCCAAATCGTGCAGCGGGTCGCCGTTATCTTCCAGCACCAGCGGCACACGCATCAGCCGCGATGCGAGCGCGCCGCCGTAATGGGGCCAGCCGATGCGCTCATACAGCACCTCGAACCCCGCCAGCGTTTGGCGGCACGCCAGCGCGAAGCGCAGGCTTTCAAAAAAATCAAAATACGGCAATCGCAGCGTCGACTGCACCCGCCGCACCGCGCGTTCCGCCAAACGGGGCAAACCCGCATCCATCCCGCGCACCATCACCGGCGAAAAATCGCACAGGTTGTCCGATTGCCAGATAACGCCATTAAGCCGCACCAGCACCCGCACCGTGTGCCCGGCGCGCTGAAATTCTTCCACAATATGGCGCACGTGATTCGCCGGTCCGTTAAACGGCGGGCGGCGAATTTCCACGCCCTGCTGCATAATATAGCCAATTTTCATTTGGAATACCGCTCCGCCGCCGATTCAATCAATTGCCGAATCTGCGCCTTCGTTTTGTCCACATTGAATTTTTTGATGACGATGGTGCGCATTTTTTCGCGCTCGGCATCCCGTTCCGCGTCCGAAAGGTCGCAGTAGCGTTCAATGTGCCCGATGAGCTCGGCTTCGGAGAAAAAGAGATTTTCGGCGGGCAGCAATTCATCCGCGCCGTCCCAATGGTGCGACAGCGCGTAACAGCCGGTCGCCATTGCTTCCATCGGCGACACCTGCAACCCTTCTGAATAGCCGTTGGAAATGTAGATGTCAATGTTGGGATACCAGTTTTCCGGGTTGGAAACGTGCCCGTAAAACGTGATTTTTTTCTGCAAGCCCAGTTTTTTCACCAGCACGCGCAACGCCTCGGCATACTCGCCGAATGCGGCGGCTTCTCCCCCGCCGATGTGCAAATGCAGGTCGTTCCGGCATTTAGAAAGTTCATAAAATGCCAAAACCAATTCATATACTCGCTTGCGCGGTTTCAAATGGCACAAAATGCCAATGTCCCCGTTGAATTTTTTCGGGGCGAAGCGGAATCGCTCCGGCGAAACCGCCTCTGGGATGACCACCGCTTTCGATGTGTATTCGGGAAAACGGGCGGCAAATTCGTTGTATTTTGCCTGACTGACCAAAATGACAGTATCCACCGCATCCCAATTGATTTTGTCCGCCCACTGATACATTTCATACCGGTGCAATCGGGTGACAATGCCGCACGTTTTCGGCAGATGGGTGGCGGTTGCCAGCAAACCACTCGCCCATTCAAAAAAGATAGCATCGTTTGCCCGCATAAATTTCCGCATATCCCGCCGAAAAAGGCGGGTGTTGACCTTGACATTCAGCGCCGGCAAACGGATTTCTCGCCGTTTGAAAAGGCTGGTTTGATGGTGCGCCGACAAATCGGCGTATATTTCGGGGAGAAAATCCCACGTTTCTTCGATGGCAATGCCAATTTTCATGGTGTGTCTCGGTGTTGTTTTCAATCAATAAACTGTTTGTGCCACAATTCGATGGTCATGAGCGCGCCCAATCTCCCGGTATGGTCTGCGCCCGCCATATGCTCGGCAACCAATTGACGCACATACTCCGGTTGAAAATAACCGCGCTGCAATGCGCGTTCACTGAGCAATGTTCCTTCCACCCAATCGCGCAATACCGTGCGGAACCACGTATTGTAATCTTTGTACGGTCGGCGTTCTGCCCCGGCAAAACGTCCCAGCCCAGCTTTTTGCAGATGCCAGCGCAACCAGCGCTGGGCGCGAATTTGCACGTCGCGGGCGCAAGCTGCCATCGGCAGTCCGGTGCCGGTGAATGGAATTTGAGCTATTTTGGGATAAGCTTTTACAAATGCGGCTTTCATCAAATGACGTTCATACAAAAAACCGGGGGGAACGGTCAGCGCAAAATCAAGCAAATCATTATCGGCGAAAGGCAACCGCACCATTGTTCGGCTGCGTGTCACTTCCACCCCATTGATGGTCATTCGCGGCACACGTTGGGTCAGGTCGAAATAAAGCCGCTGATTTGCCAACTGTTTCACGCCGGATTTTCGCATCCCCGCCAAATACGCATCGTACACGGCGTTGCCCACTTTTTGCCGAAACGCGGCGGTGAATAACATTTCCTGCTCGGCGCGGGTATAATTGACGACACCCTGCTCGTTATGTACCTGCAAATGAATGTCCGGCTCAACTTCGGGGGGATAATCTGCCCAAAATTGCGGTTTCAGCGCAAATCCAAACATGGCATCACCCAAAAAACCCTTGTAAATAATTTGGGCATATTCCGATTCCTCTTTTAGAGTCGCCAGTGCATGCAGGTTGATGATATTCCCCAACCCGTCGGTAATCCGCACCCCTTCTTCTGCCAAACCCAGTAACCAGTCCGGTTTTAACTCAAAATAGTGGTGCCGCACCCCTTCGTGTTTGGCGATTTCTTTGGCAAAACGAACATCATCCGCACCGGGGATACCCCACGTGAACGAATGAAAGTCGTCATCAACCACGCCGTCACGCAAAATGGTCAATAGTGCCCGCGAATCGAGTCCACCGCTCAACAATATTCCGGCTGGCGTATCACCGGGGCTTTGGCGCGCAATCGCTTGTTTTAAATAATGATTCAACTGTTCGATATACGTTGCTTCACTGCGATTTTCATAGGTTTGGGGATATTTCAATGTCCAATACGGGCGAATTTCGAGCTGTCGATTGTGAAACGTCAGTACCGACGCTTGCGGCAACAGGTGCCCATGCTCCAGCAATGTGCGTTCGCCCAGCACATGGTCGAAAACCAAAAACTGGTTGATGGCAATCCGGTCAACCGTGCGCGGCATATCCGGGTCTGCCAGCAATGCCCGCACGCCGGAGCCGAACAGCAATTCGCCGTTGAAGTGAGCATAATATAGCGGATATAATCCCATGCGGTCGTTGGCAACGGTGAGTTTTTCCAGATGCGAATCCCACACCGCCGCCACAAATGCGCCGTTGAGTTCAGCCGCAAACATTTCGCCATATTCTTCGTACAGCCGCAGCAATAATTCAGGATCATTATTTACCGAAAAACGATGTCCCCGTTCGGCGAGCTGAGCTTTCAGCTCGTCAGTGTCATATAATTCGCCTTCCATCACCAGGCAAATGGTATGGCGTTCATTCCAAACGGGCTGTGGCTCCGGATTAGATATTCGCAAACTGACCCGTCCTAACCCATACCCGCCGCCATGGTGTAAATCGGAGTGAAAACGACCATCGGGTTCAAGCGCGTGCGCCATATCTGTGATGAGCTTTTCTGCGTGAACAGCAGGGGTTTGTTTAACAAACCCTACAATACCGGGCATATATTCATCCTTTTAAAATTATGTGAATTGTTTGGCATAACAAAAAAATTTATGCGTCGGGCAGTAGAATCTCATCAAACATTGCCTGATATGGCGTACCGGCATATTTCACCCGCAGGTCATTAAAGTTAAGCAACACGTGCCGCAAATCGTCTTTCGTGTTTTTCAGGGTGATGCCGTGCGCCGGTTTGGGTTTCAATGCCAAAAATGAATATATACGGCTGATAAACCCGGCTTCGTCGGTGAGCAATTCCTCGTAATTTAATTTGAGTGTGGGCAGGTGTAGCGATTGCACATACGATTCCAACTCATCATCCCATTGGATACGCTGTTGCAACAATTCATCGAACACATCGGGGGTGACGGTAAATTCAGACAGCCGGTTCTTTTCATTCAGCAGATTCCACGTGCCCGATTGTTCCCACAACCGTTTGGCGTTCACGGTGGATACCACCGCTTTGACGAGGTTTCGGCGCTGCAATTGAATAATTTTACACTGCCGGCGGCGCATCAACTCTGCGAACCCATCCGGGTCTAGAATGTCCATCGTTTTGGTTTTGAAGCCGCGCGCTTTATTTCGCCCCACCAGTGTCGGCGTCAAAACTTCCTCCGCCCACTCACAA
>CAYZQQ010000050.1:0-13744 GCA_964480075.1 uncultured Anaerolineaceae bacterium | reverse complement strand
CTCCCCCCAGCTCCACACTCTTTCCCTCCACGCCACTCTTACGATCTGGAGACATTTCGACGGCACTCTATTTTTGCCACCGATTTAGACCGTTCGGCGTTAGATTATGCTGAATCCGGCGGTCCGTATACCCAAGAAGATGTGGCGTCAATGTCAACGGAGCTGTTAGAACGATATTTTGAACAGCGCGGCGACAAATATTTTGTGCGTGATTTTCTGCGTCGAAAGATAACCTTTCAGCAACACAACATGATTACCGACCCATTTGAAACCAATTTTGACCTGATCATTTGCCGGAACGTAGTTATCTATTTCACTGCCGAAGTGAAAGACCGGCTCTATCGCCGGTTCCGCCAGTCATTACGGGCAGGAGGAATAATGTTTGTCGGCGGCACTGAAATTATTTCCAAAGCGTCAGACATTGATTTTGAACCGGCGGGCATTTCATTCTATCGTCGCGGGCAATAGCGTCCGTATTTTAAAGGAGGTAAATTCGGTGGATGTAAAATTCTTAAATCCTTTCTTAGAGGCGGCATATGTGGTTTTGCAATCAGAATTAGAAACAGATGCGCGTCGGGGCGAGTTATCGCTAGAACAATCGGCGGCAACCAGCGACGATATTGCCGTATTAATCAGCATCGTCGGTGAAGTATCAGGAATTGTGATATATAGCCTCAGCGAACAGACCGCAAATGCAATGGTTTCAAAAATTCTTGACCAACCATTTCCCGAATTTGATGAACTGGCACAAAGCGGCATTGGAGAATTAGGAAATGTTATCACCGGACAAGCCGGACAGCGGATGGCGGCGTTGGGGCTGGATGTGAATATTTCGCCGCCAACAATGGTTCTGGGTAAAGGAACGCTCATTTCCACATTAGATTTTGACCGATTGGTGGTGCCGTTGTATACCGACTTGGGACCATTGAGTATTCATTTGGCGTTGCGCGAAACAAATTAGTTGTAAAAAATCCACCGATGGGAGTCGGAAGAATGGTAAAAACAGAACTATTGAACCCGTTTGTACTGGCGGCGGCAGAGGTTTTGCAATCGGAACTGGGTGTTCGCACCACCCGGGGGCAACTGCGGTTGCATAAAGAAACCTACGTTACCGATGACATCACTGTACTGGTCAGCTTGGTGGGTGAAGCTTGGGGAGTAGTAATGATGGGCTTGAGCTTTGATACCGCTAAAGCGATGGTCTCAAAAATGTTGGGTGACAACATGGATGAATTCAATGAACTGGCGCAAAGTGGCATTAGTGAATTGGGCAACGTCATTACCGGATTAGCGGCTACCAAACTCGGTGCAGCCGGGTTTCGCACCAACATTTCTGTGCCAACGTTGATTGTGGGCAAAGGGTCGCGCATTTCTACCTTTGATATTCCGCGGATAATTGTTCCGCTGAATATTGAATATGGACAGGTTACCCTCACTTTGGCAGTGAGAGAATCGCAGCAGGGACATTCTGCCAGCCCATCCATTCAATTGGGAACACACTCTGCATAACAAAAAAAATTCTCAAAACAGAGGACACATCATCCGGTGTGTCCTTTTTGTTTTACGTCAAATTTACGGGGCGTTTAGGTAGGGTTTACTGACTGCAAAGTGTGGAAATGTTAAAATGGAATGTGGGGAAATACTTACTTGTGGAGAAACGAACGTAATGATGGGATATTTACATCCTGACTATGTTCAGTCCTTAAATGAATTTGGGGTACCTTATCAATTACCATATAGTATGGGGTGGGTCTTAAAGCGCCACATCCCTGGCTCTGATTACCAAGATGCTATGGGATGCTATCCAATATTTTCATGTCGGGATTGGTCTCTGCTTCATCTAGACATTAATGAATTAGAAAATAGAATCGTCAGTCTCGCTTTGGTGACTGACCCATTTGGAAATTATAATGAAGAATACTTGAAACATCATTTTCAAAAGGTATTTCGTTTTAAGGAACATTTCATTGTTGATTTAAGCAAATCCAGAAACGCAATAGTTTCAAAACACCATCGATATTATGCTAAAAAAGCTTTGAAAACTGTTTGTGTAGAATCCTGTACTCAACCAGAAGAATATGTTAATGAATGGACGTTATTATATCAAAATCTTATTCAGCGTCATAATTTGACAGGGTTGAAAGCTTTTTCTAAACGGGCATTTCAAAAACAGTTAACCATTCCCGGCGTAGTTTTGCATACTGCAACTGCTGAAGGGGAATTAGTTGCAGCGCATATTTGGTTTATTCAAAACAACGTGGCTTATAGCCATTTGGCAGCTTCATCACCATTGGGTTATGAATTAATGGCATCCTATGCCCTTTATTGGTTCGCTCTAGATTATTTCCCTCATTATGTTAGCTATCTCGATTTAGGCGCTGGAGCTGGAAGCGTTCAACGTGATAATGGGGGATTAAACCAATTCAAACGGGGTTGGGCTACTGGCACAAAACCAACCTATTTCTGTGGTCGAATTATCGATAAACGCAGATATGAAAAGTTGGTTGATGTTACTCAATTGCATAATACTAATTATTTTCCAAGCTATCGATATGGAGAATTTAGCTAAAAATTTTATATAACGGTAAGTGGAACAGATGAACATAGAAAGAAAAGCCCCGTTCCGCCGGAACGAAAAATTGGAACAGTTATTAGTAGAATTAAATGATTTACTAATGCCTGCTGATCATAGCATACTTGGTAAATACTCACAACCGCAATATCCTGTAATAATTGTGGTTGGATGTGCACGAGCAGGTTCTACATTGTTGATGCAGTGGTTAGCTAATACACGGCAATTTTCTTACCCTAGTAATTTTCTTGCCAGATTTTATGGCGCTCCATATATAGGAGCCAAAATTCAACAAATGTTATTAGCCCCTGAATACAATTTCCGTAATGAATTTTTTGATTTGCATAGTGCCGTAACGTTTATATCAGACCTTGGCAAAACAGAAGGCATTTTAGCTCCTAATGAGTTTTGGTACTTTTGGAGGCGCTTCTTCCGTTATCAAGACATCCAATACCTAGACAAACAGGAACTTGCAAAAATCGATACTAAAACATTTTTGACTGAGTTGGCTGCACTTCAATCTGTTTTTGACATACCGTTTGCAATGAAAGGGCACATTATAAATTGGAATATTCCATATGTTTCAAGTTTGTTTGACAAAGTATTATTTCTTTATATTAGACGTGAGCCTTTATATAATGCGCAATCATTGGTTAAGTCCCGTGAAGATTTTTTCGGCTGTCGTGATAATTGGTATTCGTTTAAGCCTAAAGAATACGACATGTTAAAAGAACTTAATCCGTTAGAACAGGTTGCAGGGCAAGTTCATTTTACTAATCTTGCTATTGAGGCTGGTTTACGTCAATTAGATGATCAACGTCAATTGACAATAAAATATGAAGATTTTTGTGTTTCTCCTCGTAAGATTTTCGAGCAGATAAGGACGAAATTAGCATATCAAGGCTATGAAATGAATGCTTCTTACCTGGGACATTCAAAATTCATTGTATCAAATAAAATTCAATTGCCAATTGCTGATATTGAAGAAATTAGAAGAGCTTATCAACGGTTTTCAGGTATTGAGTTAACACTATGAAACAAGTTGTAGCAGATCTCGCAATTTTTAGAGGCAAGCCGACCTTTGACACTCCTCTTCACGTGGGGGCTCCCAATATCGGTAATCGAGAGCGGTTTTTTGAACGCATCAACGACTTGCTGGATCGCCGCTGGCTGACCAATCGCGGACCGTTTGTACGGGAGTTCGAGCAAAAAATCACCGAATTTGTAGGGGTAAAACATTGTATAGTTATGTCTAACGGGACAGTAGCATTGGAAATAGCTATTCGTGCATTGGAATTAACCAAAGAGGTAATTGTCCCGTCTATGACTTTTATTGCCACCGCTCATGCACTTCAATGGCAAGAAATAACCCCCGTGTTCTGTGACATTGAGCCAGACACTTACACTATAGACCCTGCCCGCATTGAATCGATGATTACCCCAAAAACCACGGGAATCATTGGGGTGCATTTATGGGGGCACCCTTGTATGGTTGACCAATTGGAGCAGATTGCGCGTCGTCATAATTTGGCGTTGCTTTACGATGCCGCTCATGCCTTCGGGGTATCTCGTTATGGTCGGATGGTGGGCAGTTTTGGCGATGCGGAGGTGTTTAGTTTTCACGCTACAAAATTCCTTAATTCTTTTGAAGGCGGGGCGGTGGTCACCAATAACGACCGTTTGGCTGAAAAAATCCGTCTTATGCAAAATTTTGGATTTACCGGCAAAGACAACGTTATTTATATTGGCACCAATGGCAAAATGAGCGAAATATCGGCTGCGATGGGTTTAACGTCGCTGGAAGATATAGATAAGTTTATCGCGATTAATTATCGAAATTATAAAACCTATCAAGCTGAATTGGCAGATGTTCCTGGTGTTCAGCTTTTAAATTACAACGAAACCGAAAAAAATAATTACCAATATATTGTCATCGAAGTGGATGAGACGGTTATTGGAATTAGTCGTGATCAACTGGTACGGATATTGGAAGTTGAGAATGTATTGGCACGGCGATATTTTTATCCGGGGTGTCATTGTATGGAGCCTTACCGCTCTTACCAGCCACATGCCGGCTTGTTGTTGCCGGAAACAGAACGTTTGGTGCAAAGAACTATTGCTTTGCCCACTGGCACGGCTGTAGATCAGGATGATATTAAGAAAATTTGCCGAATTATCGCGTTGGCGGTGCATCATAATCACAAGCTCAAAGCAACTTCTGTGTTTGGGTAGTTAATATTTTGAAAGTGATTTGAAATATGGATAAAATTTATTTGAACATAGGTTGCGGTCAACAAAAGTTGGACGGATTTGTTAATATTGATCTTGACCCAATGGCTGATTTGCAAATTGATGTAAGGGGCGGTTTGCCGTTTGATGATAATTCCGTTGCGGGCATTTATAGCGAGCATTTTTTAGAACACCTTTCACAAGCAGAAGGCATTGCTTTTATGAGAGAGTGTCGGCGTGCCTTAAAATATGATGGCGTCCTCAGAATCGCTATGCCCGACCTCAGCTATGCGGTACAAAGGTATCTTAACAACGATTGGAAGGTAAAGACAGATATAGATAAATATGGATATGAATGGATAGATAATGCCTGCGAATACTTGAATATTAGTATGCGCGAGTGGGGGCATAAATGGTTGTATGATGAAACAGAACTGGTACGTTTAGTGAAGTACGCGGGGTTTTCGACTGTTCAGCGCAGTGACTTTGGAAAGAGTGCTGTGGTATCAGCTTTTAATGGGTTGGAAACTCGTGCCGCTAGCCGATTAATTATTGAGGCGATAAAGAAACGACCGGCTCAACCTTCTGCCCAACCAATGGTAAGTATTGTGACCCCTGCCTTCAACGCCAGATGGTTCGAGTTCGCTTTGGAGAGTGCTTTAAATCAAACCTACAAAAATATTGAAATCATTGTGGGGGATGATAACCCCGGTTCAGAAATAGAGGAAATAGTTTCCCGGTTACGAAAAAAATATTCTGCCGATATAAAATACCTGAAGAACAAAAATAATCTGGGGGAAAGAGGAAATCGGATTAACGGGTTGCTCTTGGCAAAAGGGACGTACATCAAATTTCTGAATGATGATGATGCTTTGGCGCCACAATGCGTGGAACGGATGGTTTATTATTTGAACAATTACCCCAACGTGACCTTGGTTACTTCGCACCGGCAAGTGATTGACGCAGACGGGGAAAAATGTTTGGATATAGAGGCGACAGAAAGGATTGTGTCCTATGATAGTGTGGTAGGCGGTCCGTTGGTTGTCAGAAATATGGTGGAGAATAAAGTAAATTTTGTGGGAGAACCTTCAACGGTGATGTTCAGGAAAGATGATTTACTTGACGAGCTGCCTGACATCCTTTCTTTTGCGGGCAGAAAACCCGTTATGAATGGCGATGTTTTTTTGTGGATGAAATTGTTGAGCAGGGGTGATTTGGTTTATTTAACAGAGACCTTAAGCCTGTTCAGGGTTCATAGCGAACAAGCACAGCAACAACAACGTTCCCACCAAAAAGGAGTACTTGCTTGGGAATATGCCTTATATGATGCCAAACGGATGGGGTTCTTTGAGAATACATATCGAACAAGCATAAATAGAGTTTCAATGGGTGCCATGCCCAACACCGCCACCATCATCGTTACCTACAATTCCGAAAGCTCCATCCGCACGTGCATCGACAGTGTGCTGGAAAATACGCGCATCCCCACCGAAATTGTGGTGGTGGACAATGCCTCCGCCGATGGCACACGCGAGATTTTGGCAAGTTATGGCGACCGCATCACCACCATTTTAAACGATGACAACCTCGGCTTTGCCGCCGCCTGTAATCAGGGTATCAACGCCACCGGCGGCGATTATGTGACGCTGCTCAACCCCGATACGCTGGTGACTCCCGGCTGGCTGGGGCAGTTGCTGGCGCACTTTGCCCCCGATGTCGGCGCAGTGGGACCACTTTCCGATTATGTGGCGGGACAGCAGAAATTCCAACTTTACCTGCCCGAAAATCGCCCGGCGGAGTTGAATCTATCATCGTTGATGGATTTACTGCAACGGCATAATCACGGCAAAGCGGTGGAAACAAAATTGCTCATCGGTTTTTGTATGGTGCTGTCGCGCGCCGCACTCGATGAAGTCGGAGTGCTGGATGAATCGCTTTTTCTGGGCAACGACGACCTTGATATTTCGTGGCGATTGCGCAATGCGGGCTACAAACTGCTGGTCGCTACCGACACCTTTGTGCATCACGAAGGGCAGGTGAGCTTTAAAACCAAAGCGAAATCGAAAACCGACGCGCTGGTGCAACAGAGCACCGACCGGCTGTATGAAAAACTGGTGGCGTATTATGGCGCGGCAAACGTCCCATCACCCGCAAAATTATGGGGCATCAATTGGTTTAACCCGAGCCAACCCGTTGAGAATGCCACCGTACCCCTCACCTCCATCATCATTTTGGCGCATAATCAAGTGGCGCAAACGCAAGCGTGTCTGTTCAGCATTGAAAAACACACGCCGGAACCACACGAAATTATCATTGTGGATAACGGCTCTACCGATGATACGCCGAGTTTTTTGCGGCAGTACAAACAAATGTCCCCCACTGTGCGCATTATCCGCAACGAGCAGAATGCCGGATTTGCCGCGGGAAACAATCAGGCGTTGGCACTGGCACGCGGCGACTTTATTCTGTTTTTGAACAACGATACGCTGGTAACAGAGGGTTGGTTGCGCCGTATGCTCACCGTAATGGCAAAACATCCCGATGCCGGGCTGGCGGGTCCGCGCTCCAATCGGGTGTCCGGTCCGCAGATGATAGAAGGGGTCGCGTACGAATCCGTTGCAGCGATGGAAGATTTTTCGGGCAAGCTGGCAACTCAATTTGATGGGCAATCAACCGAGTTTGAACGGGTGGTAGGGTTTTGTATGCTGGTGCGACGCGCGGTTATTGACCGTATCGGCGGGTGGGACGAAACATTCCCCATCGGCAATTTTGAAGACGATGATTTTTGCGTGCGCGCCGGGTTGGCGGGATTCACGGCGCGGATAGTCGAAGATGCGTTTGTGCATCACGAAGGCAGTCAAACCTTCAAAGCGATGGGGATTGATTATGAAAATCAAACGCTTCAGAACCGGGAGATTTTTGCAAAAAAATGGCATTTGCCGGTAGATTTTCGATTGAGCCAAAATTATTTGCGACAAATTTTAGCGGATGCGGAGTGCGAAAATATTTATTGTCCCCTGCCCGCTGTTGCAGATGTTGCGCAGTGTGAAGTTTCTGCCAAACCTGCTGGCATTGCAGTGGTGCTCAACGTCGATGACCCGGCAGAAATATCGCCAACCGCGCTGCTGGATTCGCTGCCCGCAGAGGCGGCGGTGATGGCGGTCGGTGATACCACCGGTTGGGATGAATCGGCGCTGGCGCGGGTGATGCTGTCAGATGAATCGTTGCTCAAAACGCTCGCCCGTGCGTGTGACACGGCGGCGACGGTGGCGCTGGTTTCGGCGGATGTCTCGGCAGAGGCGGGGTGGCTGGAACGGCTCACGGCAATTGCCGGCAGCGACCCCACGCTTGCCGCCGTTGCACCGGTATTGAATCACGCGCCCGCTGTGGTGGAAGTTGAAAATTTCACTGAAGAATGGACACCGGTGTCGAGTTTGAACGACTTCTGCACGGTGTTCAATGCGCATTCGGTGCGAGTGGTGGGCGGCATAAATATGGAATTGCCAGCGGAATATGCATTGCCTGACCTGTATCAACGATTACAGCGATTTGGGTTTCAGCTTGCTCGTGCTATCGGTGTGCATGTACACCGCGCGCAACTTTCGGTGGCGGAAGATGCCAATTTTAAAGCGCAGATGGCGCACAAAGACACTATCAGCCACTTGTTGGCGGCGGGACAGCACGCGCTTCAGCAAAACGATTTTGATGCCGCTGTGTGTGAATTTTCGCGCGCCGCCGCCGAAAATCCCGATGTGGCAGCGGTGCATACTGCGCTGGGAACGACATTACTGGTGGCAGAACGGTTCGCCGATGCCGTGCCCGTGCTGGAAACTGCGGCGGCACTGATGCCGCACGATTTGGGCGCGAAAAATCAATTGGGGATGGCGTATTTTCAAGCGGGTGAGCATCAAAAAGCCGAAGCGGCATTTCAACAGGTGCTGGCAGTGGATAATGGCAATTTAAAGGCACAGTTATTCCTGCTGGAACTGTATCGCGCCGAAAAACGCTTTGCGGATGCCATTGCTCATGCCAAAAATGCGCTGGAAATTGACCCGACCGACCCCGATGTGCTGGTGGGCTATGGCTTGCTGATGCTGGATATGGACGATTTGGATGGCGCGGAAATGGCATGGCAAGAATTGGCAGATGCGTCCACCGACCATCCCGGTGTGTTGGCGTTGATGAGCGGACTGCTGGCGCGCGGCTCGCAGCTGGTGCGCCCACTGACCGTGCTGGCGGAAGTGGAGGCAGCGCAGCGTGCCGCAGATTGGGCGCGGGCGATTTCGCTGTTGAAAGGAGCTCTTGCCGCGCCCGGCGCGCCCGGCGCGCCCGATGAAAAAGCCGCGCTGTGGAATCGGCTGGGGATGTGTTATTTTGGCGCGGAAAATCTTGCCGAAGCCGCCATCACTTTTGAAACGGGACTGGAACTCGCACCCGATGATGTCGATTTGCTGGGTAATTTGGCAAATGTATTTTTGCAGCAGGAACAATTTGACCGTGCCACCGCTTGTATCAATCAGGCGCTGAAAATCAATCCCAGCGATGTGAACATTTTGATGCTGCTGGGAAATACCGCCATTCAATTGAATGATTTTGATACGGCGCTGATGGCATTTCAGCGCGTGCAGACCATCGCTCCGGAGACAACGGGCGTTGGCGAGCTGATATCGCAATTGCGAGAATTTCAGCCCGTACCCGCCGCCGGCATAGTCCCCGAGCCGCCGCCGGGCGCTCCCAAAACCGCATCGTCGAATGGACATTCTCGAAACCACATCCCCGGCGCACCGATTTTCATTGGCGGAGCGGGACGTTCCGGCACAACGCTGGTGCGCGTTATTCTCGATTCGCATCCCAACATTGCATGTGGTCCCGAGATGAAAATCCTGCCCATAATCGGAGAAATGTTTACACAAATGCAGACACAATCGGGGTCTGTATTTAAAAACTATTTTCTTACCGATGACGCGGTAGCTGTTGCGGCTCGGCACATGGTTGAAGCGCTGCTGACACCGTATTTGCAACATAGCGGCAAACAACGCATCGCCGAAAAAACACCGCACAACGCCATATTTTTCCCGCAATTGCATCAAATTTTCCCCGATAGCCCGTTGGTTCACGTGATTCGAGATGGACGGGATGTGGTGGCATCACTATTGCGGATGGACTGGATTGATGTGAACACCGGTGAACCGATGGCTATTACTCAAAATGTGCGCACCGCCGCCGATTATTGGCTGACAGTGGTATCATCCGCGAGAAATGCCGCTGCGTTTGATGCCGGATTGGGACAGAGATATTTTGAATTGCGCTACGAAAATCTGGTTGCCAACCCCGAACCCACCTTGCGTCGATTATTCGATTTTTTGGGTGAACCGTGGGACCCGGCAGTGTTGCAATATTATGAACAGTCACGCAATTTAGCCGCTGAATCCAGTCGTGAACAGGTATCGCAACCACTGTACACTCACGCGGTTGGGCGCTGGCAGCACGATCTTTCGCCGGAAGAGCAGGCGATTGTCAAAGAGGTTGCCGGTGATTTACTGATAGATTTGGGCTATGCCACGGATAAAAACTGGTGATGACGACCGCACCGCAATCCTCACCGCTAAAAATATATTTCTATCATCACGGACACGATGGATTTATTTTTCCGATTGAATCTCCGTTGCTGCCGATGTTCGACCCCGCGTCGCCCGAATATCGAACGACGCCGTATTTTCAACCGGTGTCATCTCCCACGGAAGCCGATTTTTTGATACTGCCGTACGATTTAGGTAACTTTGTCAATGCAGTGGGTATCCCAAATGTGGTGCAATATTTGCGCCGATTGCCATTTTTTGCTGACCGGGCGGCGGCGCACGTTTTTTTTGTGCGGCATGATGATTCGCGCCCGCTGGGCTTGCCGGCGGTGATATTTCGCATTGGCGCAAATACCGGTCATCGTGATGCCCGCACCGTCGCCCTGCCATATCGCAGCGAAGATTTTGGTGCGCTGGCGGCGATGGATTTTTCGGCACTGACATACGATACCGGTTTTGTGGGATATGTCGGATTGATCGCTCTGCGGCAAAAAATGGCAGACAGCGTGCTGGCAGAACCGTCGCTGGCAGCGATGATAAAATTGCGCCCTGCATTTTTTATGCATATCTCACAACTTCAAAATGTGGAAAAACAGCAGGTCTATCGCGCTGAATATTTGTATACGCTGGAACAATCGCGCACAATTTTGTGCCCCCGAGGGGAAGGCGAAGGCTCTATCCGCTTTTTTGAAGCGATGTCTGCGGGGCGGGTGCCGGTTGTGCTGGCAGATGAACACGACCTGCCATTTTCTGACCAAATTGATTATGGCGCGTTCATCCTGCGCATACCACAGGCAGACGCGGCTCACACCGGCGCGAAACTTTCATCGTGGCTGGCGAACCATCCCCCCGCCAAATTGCAGCGGATGGGACAACTGGCGCGGCAGGCATGGGTGGCATATCTCGCCGCGGATAATTTGCCAAAACAAGTTTACCGCCATTTGGCGCGCGCCAAAACGAACGCCGTCGCGATCACGGTCGCCGCGCCGCGAAAAATGCGCCCGGCGGCTAATTTGATGGAGTATGTGTATGCTCGCGCTCACGAACTGCCCCGACACAGCAATGTGGTAGCAATTTATGGCGATGACCATCTGCCGGCGCTGACGCTGGCACACGGGCTGGCGGCGGCACATAACACCGATTCGCAATTGACGGCAATTCCGCTGCCCGAATCTCATCCGCACACCAAACCCGCCATCGCCGGACAATCGATTGCATGGCTGCCCGAATATTCGCCGGGGGTGCATGGGAATTTTCACATTCGCAGTGTGCATCTACTCTATTTTTCCGGATTCACCAGTGCGGAAGACACCCGCACACTGCTGGAACAGTGGTATCGCACATTGGGGTTTGGCGGTATCGTCATAGGGGTTGACCGCACGCCCGACCGGCGCGTCGCCCGTACCGCCGCAGAATTTGCCGCGCAATCGGGGTGGTTTACGCTGAAAACGGCACTGCAAACCCCGACACACACGCTATTTGAACTGGAGTTTAATGCCGCCGCCGATTTCAAAAAACGGTTTCATTTTGATGCGCCGCCCGCTGTGCCGTTGACCGATACCGCTCCCGTGTTGTGGCAGGTATCGTTTGCCGGAGACTCGTCGCCGCACCCCATTCCGCCGGTTTCGCTGTGCATGATCGTGAAAAATGAAGAAGATAATTTGGCGGATTGTCTCCGTTCTGTGGGTGATTTTGCCGCCGAAATTATTGTGGTGGATACCGGCTCCACCGACCGTACCGTGGAAATTGCAGAGTCATTCGGGGCGAAGGTTTATCATTTCGATTGGATTGACGATTTTGCCGCTGCACGGAACGAGTCGCTGCGCCATGCCGGTGGCGAGTGGATTTTCTGGTTGGACGCCGATGACCGCATCAGCCCGCAAAATTTGCGGCGATTGAAGCAGGCGGTGGCTTCCGGGCGCGCCGATGCCTTTCGCTGCCGCATGGTCAGCCCGCTGGGCGGTGATACCTCCGCAGTGAATATCGCACTGTACACCCTGCTTTTTCGCAACGGACGCGGCGTAAAATTCGAGGGCGCTATTCACGAAACGCCCACCGATGCCGCAATTCGGCGGAGATTGACGCTGGCAAACACCAATATCAGCATTGAACACCGTGGCTATTTTGGCGATTCCACACAACTGCGGCGCAAAGCGGAACGAAACGCCCGCATCCTGCGCCGGTGCATTTCGGCGGAACCGGATAACCTGAAATGGCGCTATCATTTGGGCGTGAGCCTCTATCAAATGGAAGATTATGCGGGGGTGGTGGCGCAATTCGAACCGATTGTGGCGCATCCCGTGCCGCCGCTCAACGAAGGCAATCAGGTGTACCGGGTGCATTTGCTGCTGGTATCGGCGTATGCCAGCACCGGCGATACCATTCGCGCCGAGGCGCTATTGCAGCGTGCGCTGGAACGATACCCCACCCGTCGCCATTTATGGGTGGCGACGGGAAAGTTTTATCTCCACCAAAACCGCCCCGACGCGGCGATTGTTGCGCTGGAGCATGCCCGCACCCTGCCGGAACACACCCTTGAAGGGGAAGACTGGCAGCGCGGTGCACTGGAGAATGAACTTGCCCGGGCGCATCATTTGGTTGCCGTGAACGCATTCCAACGCCAAGATTTCCTCGCTGCCGCCGAGTCGCTCCAGCAGGAAGTTAGGGCGGCATCCCAACCGGCGCAGGTGTCGGAAGCGTGGAAACTGATGGCGGTTTGTCTGCAAAAATTGGGGCAGGAATCGGAAGCGGTGGCAGCATGGAAAGTGGCGAAAGAAATTGGCGGCGTGGGACGATAGCGTATGGCGTTAAACAACAAAAATGCAAAATCTAAACGGCTGACACTGGAATTCGATGGGGACAATGCCCCCGTCGGGTTGCCTTCGGTATCGTTGTGTATGATTGTGAAAAATGAAGAAGATACGCTGGCAGACTGCCTGCGTTCGGTGGGCGATTTTGCCGCCGAAATTATTGTGGTGGATACCGGCTCCACCGACCGCACGGTGGACATCGCGCGGTCATTCGGGGCGCGGGTGGAACATTTTACGTGGATTGATGATTTTGCCGCCGCGCGAAATGCCGCCATCGGGCATGCCACCGGCGAATGGGTTTTTTGGATGGATGCCGATGACCGCATCTCGCCCAAGAACCGCAACCGGCTCAGCCACGCGCTCATCTCAAACCGTGCGGATGTGTACAGCGCGCGCATCGTAAGCCCCAACGCGCAGCACCGGCAGTCGCGGGCAATTGCTCACCATTTTCGGCTATTCCGCAATGGGTTGGGACTTTCTTTCATCCACCCCCTGCATGAGGATTTAAATTTGGCGGCGGCATCACGGTCCGCTACGCTGGCATACACCAACAT
>CAYZQQ010000049.1:0-13759 GCA_964480075.1 uncultured Anaerolineaceae bacterium | reverse complement strand
TGTTTTTTTTGTTTTTTTTGATTCTTTAAGGTATTCTTTTCTAACTACTACTTAATTCTTGTTAAAATGGAAAATTTACCGTACTGAGACGGTTCAAGGATGGCTCATGTTAATTTGGCGTGTATCCGGTGACAATCACATGCACATTTTCATATCCCAGCGAGCGCAATAGGTTTTCATAATAAAGTTGCCCGTCTCTGGCAGCCTGAATTAGGATGCCGCCTTCGCGTGCATCGGTAATTATCAGCGATTTTCCTTCCGGTAATGATTGATTCAGCAATGTTTTAGAGGCATTGTTGCACAAAAAATCCGGACAGGTGTCCGATTGTGCCAGAACGCGACTGTTTTCCAAATCAAGCGACACCTCATCTTCAAAAATGATGGGGGGCGGTAGGGTCAACTGCACTGCCGACCCATCATTGCTCACCCAAATATTGCTTTCTGTCACTGTGCTCATATCAAATCCGGCAGGAACCCGTCCTTTTAATAGCAACACATACTGCTGTTTTAGTCCTAGTTTTGCCGTCCAGTTTGAGGGCACTTCGGTGTAATCAATATCTTTGGTGATATAATATTCCACAAAAATCTGTTTGTTGACATTTTTAATGGCGTCAATTACCCCCGGTTTGGCGGCAACCGTGGCAACCGGACGCGGCGACGATGAGGGTTTTGGAGAGACGATATAATTCCAAATGATAACTGCCGCCCCCGCCACAAGTACCCATGGAATGATTTTTCCCGCTAACCAGACGAGTAATCTCAGCATTAGTTTCCTCCTTCTTTAAATGTGATGGTGACGGTTCGAAATCCCACGGTTTGCAAAAATTCGGTCAATTGCAATTTTGCCAGCCGCTCCGCGACCGGCAATACGCTCGCCTCATTTTCTGCCCACAGTTGCAACTGTTGGCGTGCCGCATCCAATGTTTCGGTTTCCAGCCCGGTGTATTCAGAAAAAGCCCATTTTTGCTGGCTATCAATCACTTGAGATTCGTTGGGCAGTAATTCCACACTATTGATGGTAGCGTGCGGAATTACCAGCGTGATATGGTCGCCCGAAATGTGGACATCGCCGGGAGAAATGGCGCGCATATCAATGCCCGCCTGCACGTTGCCCACTGCCAGCATCAGCACCCGGTCATTGCCGAATACCCGGCTCCACCAATTTTCATCCGAACGATTATCGGCGATGACGGTTTGCATTTTATATTGCACGCTGGTTAAATAGCCCAATTCGGTCACGTCCAACACAAGGGGGGGGGGGGGGGGGGTGGGCGTTTGGGTGGGGGTGGGAGAGGGCGTCGCCGTGGGGGTGGGGCTGGCGGGTGCGGTGGGCGATGCGGTGGCGGTGAATGTGGGTGGCGCGGTTGGGCGAGGATGTTCGGCGGCGGCAATCTTGGTGGGGGTGGCAGTGGGCGTTGCCGGGCGAGTGACCCGTACCGCCAACGCACCGGCGGCAATCAGTATCAGCGATACCGCCGCCGCAAAAATCCACTGCCATTTTTCGGGAATATTTGTGACCATCTTGTTTCACCCGCCCTATCGCTACAATTTTAATTTGACGGTGGCGTAAATATCATCCACCGTTTCTGCCGCACCGGAAAAAATTTCAGCCATCTGCGCTTCCATTTCGGTCACGAAGCGCTCATCGCGGATGCTGCCCAAATTGATGTACACATTCAGCGCGGCGCTTCTCAGCCCCGCCAGCGCCGACTGCGCCGCAGAACCGGCATCGCTGGCGGCATTGATGTTCCCCTTTTCTGCTACTGGTTTTGCCAGCGCGATAACTTCAGCGCACGACCGCGCCGTTTCCAGCGGGACGCGGGTGGCTTCTTTTAATGCCGATTGAATGGCTTCGCGGCGGGCGAGTTTTTCGGTGTCGGTGGATTTTGGAAGCCCGAATGCTGCCATCACGGCATCAAATGCGGCGACATCTTCTGTCACCAAACCGGTGAGCCGCGCCCGAAGCGTCTCGGATTTTTGGAGAATTGCTTTCATTTCCGGTTCAATATCGGCGTATTTTTTCCGCCCGATGGTGAGGCGGCAGACCATCGTAACCAGCGCCGCAGCCATTGCGCCGTTCAATGCGGCTACCCCGCCACCGCCGGGCGTGGCAGAATCGCCGGCAAGTGCATCAAGAAACGTATCAATTGGTTGAGAAATCATAGCGCACCTCAAGGTAAGTTAAGGGGTATTTTAGCGCAGGTGACAATCGGTGACAAGTGTGCGGCAAAAAAAAGCCTGATGGGAATATTCCATCAGGCTTTTGAAATTGTGGTTGTTTATAGCAAAAATTCGCGCAATGGACGACTACGGCGGGGATGGCGCAACTTTCGCAGTGCGATGGCTTCAATTTGGCGAACGCGCTCGCGGGTCACGCCAAATTTTTGTCCCACTTCTTCCAATGTGTATACTCTGCCATCATACAGCCCAAACCGCAAGCGCAAGATTCGCCCTTCACGGGCGCTCAACGAGGTTAGCACGCGATCCATGCGCTCTTGAAGCAAGTGACGGGTTGCTGTTTCTGACAAAGTCGGTTGGGTTTTATCTTCGATAAAATCACCCAAATTGCTTTCTTGTTCGTCGCCCACCGGTAAATCAATGGATAGCGGATGTTGCACAATTTTTATTAATTGCTCAATGCTGGTAGGGGATGTGTCCATTGCTTTGGCAATTTCGTCAACTGTTGGTTGCCGCCCCAATTCTTGCGTTAATCCTCGCGAGATGCGGGTGAAACGGTGGATACGTTCCGACATATGTACCGGAATACGGATGGTGCGCCCTTGGTCTGCCAGCGCACGGGTGACCGCCTGCCGGATCCACCATGTGGCATACGTGCTGAATTTGTACCCACGCCGATAGTCAAATTTTTTAACTGCCTTTATCAACCCGATATTGCCTTCCTGAATTAAGTCCATAAAGCTAACGCCTTGATTGACGTATTTTTTGGCGATGCTGATGACCAGCCGATAATTGGCTTCAATAAGGCGAGTGCGGGCTTTTACCCCAGCGGCTGCCTGTTTTGCATATAGCTTGCGTTCCGGCGACGTCAAATCAGGTTGCAATAATTTCTTTTTTGCCTCTTCACCTGTTTCAATTTGCTGCGCCAGCGCAATTTCATCATCGCGGCTCAATAGAGTAATTTGGCTAATGTCATCCAAATAGAGAGTCATCGGGTCGTTAAAAAAAAGGTCCTTGTCTCCGCCACTCGTAGTGGCAGGCGCTTGGCAGTGTGTGTTAATGCTCCGAGAATTTTGGCGGCGTGGCATACGTCTGCTCCTTTGCAATATTATGACCCATATAACTTTACATAATAAATAGAAAAAGGTAAAAATAAATTCCTTCTTTAGAAGGAACGGTGTCCATAAATAACCAAATAGACATAAGGTACCATCATTATAGCACATTTTCAAAAATTTGCAAGCTTTTTGATAAATTCGCCAATATTTTGATATAGGTTTTTTGCCTGCCAAAATTGTTTGACACTACTGACTCGGGGGAGGGCGCTTTCTCTACCGCTTTTGGAACTATAAATTGACACAGATTTTCTAGCGGATGCAAATTCTCCGGTCTATTTTAGGGCGGTTATATAATCGAGATAACCGCCCTAAATTAATACGCCTGCCTCATTGACGCATTGGGACGGCAGTGTTATAATGCGCCTACAAATTATATCCCAAACAGCGATGCAACAATGCCCGACCTAATTGGAAAATCTCTTGGCAAATATCGAATAGTAGCCCGGCTGGGACGAGGGGGTATGGCGGAAGTGTACAAAGCCTATCAACCCGGTCTCGACCGTTATGTCGCCATTAAAGTATTGCACGGGTACCTCTCCGATGACCCCGATTTCATCGGGCGATTTGAGCGCGAAGCCCGCGCTGTGGCGAACTTGCGCCATCCCAACATTGTACAGGTTTTTGATTTTGATATGCAGGATGACCTGTATTTTATGGCGATGGAATTTGTGGACGGACCCACCCTGAAAGCGGAGTTGCTGGAGCGCAGTCAAAAAGGGCAGATTTTTTCGCTGGCAGAGAGCGCGCGCATTATGGTGGCGCTGTGCGATGCTATTGACTATGCCCATCGGCACGGCATGGTTCACCGTGATTTGAAACCGGCAAATTTTATGCTGAACAAAGACGGGCAAGTGCTGGTGCTCGATTTTGGGATTGCCAAAATCGTCGGCGCGACGCAATACACCGTGACCGGTGCGGTGGCGGGGACACCGGCATATATGTCGCCGGAGCAGGGACAAGGGCAACGCGGCGATGCTCGCAGCGATATTTACTCGCTGGGGGTGGTGTTGTATGAAATGGTCACCGGGCGCGTGCCGTTTGATGCAGACACTCCGTTCGCCGTCATTATGAAACATATCTCTGACCCCCTGCCCCTGCCACGCAGTATCAATTCCAATATACCCGAAGCAGTGGAGACCGTCATTTTAAAAGCGTTGGCAAAAGACCCCGATGACCGGTTTCAGAGCGCGCTTGATTTTGCCAATGCCCTGCGCGCTGCGGTGGGGTTGTCTACACAGGATACCCTGATTCGTAATCCGGTGACAACGATTGCGCCCATACAAAAAGTGAAAGAACTGATGCCGAATGATGCGGCATTTACCCCGTTCCCCACAATTGCCGCCAAAGTTCCAACCGGTGCTTCACCGGGTCGTACGATGTTATCAAATGGCAGTGCGACGTCACCAAAATCTACTGCAGGGCCGAATATCGGCGGTATGCCAATGTGGCTGTTGGGCGCAGGCGGTGCTGTGGCACTGTTGTTGCTGGTGGTAATTGTGGGGTTGTTACTGTTGAATGCTCGGCGCGGGCAACAAATTGATACTGAAGCGACAACCGTGTCAGAAAATCGGGTGGCGCTGGCACAGACAGCAACGATGCAATCCGTGGCTGCCATCTCGCCAACTCCGGCGGCAGTGGACACGGACACGCCCACACCGGAGCCATCGCCGACATTGCCGCCAACCTACACCCCGGTTCCCAGCCCCACTCCCAATCTGGATGCGACCATCGCCGCGCGTCTCACCGCGACGGCGAATGAAATTACCATGGCAACGGCAAATGCCATCATTGCGGAAACTGCCAACGCCCCAACCGATACCCCAACGCCGCCGCCAACAAATACACCATTCCCCACCGACACCCCCAAACCGCTGTCGCCCACTGCCACGCCGAAACCTCTCCCCCCAACTGCGACCCCAACCGCGACACCCCCCCCTGCCCCCAAGTTTCAGGGGCATTTAGCGGTGCCGATTGATAACGGTTTAGGGCGGTCAGATGTGCATATTTTCGATGTGGCAACCGGCAACGACATCGGCAAAATCGTCGGTGCGCGCCAGCCATACTATCGTGCTGACGGGCAATTGCTGGTGAATGGCGACCGGTCTCCCAACGGCGAAGGCGCAGGCGATAACCTGTATATCTATAATGTGGATGGTACAAATGGGCGGCAAGCCAGCGGTTCGCCCGATGATGAATATGCCACATGGAGTCCCGATGGCTCGCGGATCGCCTACGATAATCGGGGGTTGGCTCGTTTGAAAGATAGTCAATACGAATGGCATTTGTTTGTGCAGGATGGACTTGTGCCGCCGGACATCACTCATTTGGCAAGTTTCAACGTTATTTTGGGCGATATTTTTGATGCCGGGCGTCCACTGCATCCGGTTTGGGCGGCAGATGACTACCTGATTTTCCGCGCCTGTGATATTTGGCCCGGCGGACGCGGCGGCGCAAATTGTGCCGTTTGGCGTACGCCATCGTGGCAAACAAAAAGCGGGGGCGGTCAGTATCAAGCTCCTGTCAAAGTTGCCGATTTGAACGGTATGCCCACCGATACGCTTGGCAACTCGTTGCTGGTGATGAGCCGTGAAGCGGGCAGTTGGGATGTGTATTTAACCGGCGTTGGGGGCGGCGGCGTGACGAACCTGACCGACAATCCCGCGCAGGACGGGTTGGGCGCGTTTTCACCAGATGGGCAATGGGTTGCCTTTGCGTCTGACCGCGATGGCGGCTGGGCAATTTGGGTTGTTTCAGCGAATGGTGGCGCGGCGCAGAAACTGCTGCCCCTGCCACCGCCCCCATGGGGCAACGGCGAGCACGACTGGACGCTGGAACGCATCAGTTGGAGTCCGTGACAAGTATCAATGAATAATGAATAATAGACCTCTTGCATAAGCGTGACCTACGATGACTTTTGCAAGAGTTCTAATGAATAATGGCTCAAATTAACTGATGTCATTCCCGCGAAAGCGGGAATCCATAGTTCTCGCTGTGGCTTCCGGATATTTTCCTGCGGAAAATTCTGGAATGACATTGGGGCAATTCATGCCATCAGTTAAAAATAACCGCTACCACGAAAAATTAACCTCTTTTGGGCGGGGCATAGCCATAAACGTAAAACGTGAAATTCCGCAACACGCAATCCGCAATATATTACGTCTGTTGCCGGTGCCGGGACTGGCGATTTTGCTGGCGTTTACCCTGCTTGCCGGATTGGCAGCTCAGACTCCGCCGACCAACCTGCTCACCGACCCCGGTTTTGAGAGCGGCACAACCGACCACTGGACAGCCAGCCCCGGCACCACTCAATTTTCTATCACCCAAACTCACGTATTTTCTGGACAATTTGCCGCCGCTGTTGGCAGTGATGGCAGCACATCCACCAAAGCGATGGTGCAGACTGTCCCCATCTCTGGCGGCACAGATTATCTGCTGGCAGGAATGGTGCTGAAAAACGACCCCGCTGCAAAACTTGCCCGTCTGCGGGTGGGCTGGTATGCCGCCGATGGTTGCGCCGGCAGCCAACTTTCCACCGCTGACACCCCCAAGTTGACCGCCGACAGCCCCGATTTTGCGCCGCTCGCTGCCACCGTGACCGCGCCCGCCACCGCCCGTTGTGCCGAAATTCGCGCCCAAATACAGCCGCTGGACTCCCGTCCGGCGGTTGTTTTTTTCGATGATATTTTGTTTGCCTCCGCGCCCGTCATCCCCCCGACTCCCACGCCCGTCCCCGCACCGCCCGTCGCGCTGAAAATAACCGAAGCGCTGTACGATGCGCTCACCCCGTCCACATCCGGCGATGAGTTTGTGGAAATCTGCAATCCCACCACCACCGATGCCGCGCTGGACGGCTACAAAATCGGCGATGAAGAAACACCCGGCAAAGGCGAAGGGATGTATCGGTTCCCCGTGACGGCGACGCTGGCGGTGGATGCGTGCGCGGTGGTGGCAAAAAACGCGGCGCAGTTTCGGACGCGCTTCGGTTTTCTGCCCGATTTTGAGGCGATGGTATCCGGCAGCGGATATACCGACACGCTGACTGTGCCGAATCTCGCCCGCTTTTCCGCGTGGGGCAAAGGCAGTTGGGCGCTGGCAAATACCGGCGATGAAGTACTGTTGCTCGCGCCCGATGATACCGTGCTTGATGCAGTGGCGTATGGCAATGGCGATTATGGCGCGGTCGGCGTGGAACCCGCGCTCACTGCGCCCGCGCCGTTTAGCTTGCAGCGGGTGTCGCCCACCGCCGACACCGATTCGATGCCGCTCGATTTTTTTCGCGATAATCCCACCCCCGGCGCAGCGCCAATTCTCCCCGCCCCCCCGCTCGTGCCATCCGCCCCCGCAATTGCCGGTGGAATGTTTGCATTTTTTGGCGCGGTGGCGGGCGAAACGACTCTTGGCGGTGGCGATGCCCCACCCGCGCTGACACTGGCGCACGCGCGAAATGCCGGATTGCAGTTTGCCGCGCTGACCGACCCCGCCGAAACACTGTCCCCCCGCCACTGGCAGGCAACCCAATTCGCCGCCGATACGCTTTCTGCTCCCGGCGAATTTATCGCGCTGGCGGGATTTTCCGCCGCGACCGATACGGTTTCCATTTTGGGTGTCGATGCGCCGCTTACTGCCACTGTTTCCGTTTCGGGCGCGATGGAGTTTTTGGCTGACCATCCGGCTGCCATTGGGCAGATTGCCTTCTTGCCAGACCCGACGGTACTCCCCACCGACACCATTCGGCTGATGCCGCTCAATTCGCCCGCCGCACCCGAAACTTTTGATACCGCCGCGCTTGAATCGGCGTGGGCGCAGGGCTGGCACGTCGCCCCAACCGCATTTGTGCCGCTGGGTGCGCCGCGCTGGGGTACAAATATATCGGCGCGTATGGGCATTATCGCTCCGGAATTGAGCCGGGAGGCAGTGCTGGATGCCCTGCGTTCGCGCCGAGTATTTGCTGCCACGGCGGATGGGCTGGCGCTGGCGGCGCGGTTCGGCGGGCGCTGGATGGGGAGTGCGGACGTGCCGCCCGGCGAGTCGGCGGCGGCGGTTTTTGTGCGCGGCGAGCCGTCCGTTTCGGGAACGGTGACAATTTTTGACGGTGATGTGCCGCTGAAAACGATGGCTGTTTCGGCGTTACCGTTTTCTGCCACCGAGACTATCGTGTTGCGCCCCGGACATTTTTATTGGGCACAATTGCAGACAGTTGCCGGAAACATCGCCGTGATCGCACCCGTATGGGTTTCGGGTTCGCCCCAACCGGATGAGATTTGGTTGAATGAAGTGTTGCCCGCGCCGAAAGCGCACGATTGGGATGGCGATGGCACCGCAGATAGCACCGATGAGTGGGTGGAGCTGTTCAACCCGAATGATTTCCCGGTGGCTGTGGGCGGCTGGACGCTCGGCGACCGCACTGAAAAACGATATACCCTCCCCGCCGGCTCGATTTTGGCGTCCGGTGGCGCACGGGTGATATATCGTGCTGCCTCGGCGATTGCGCTGAACAATGGTGGCGACGATGTGTTGCTGGCGCGCCCCGATGGGATGGTGGCGGATAGCATGACTTTCACCGAATCACCCGGCGATGATTTAAGCGTGTGCCGCGTCCCGGACACGGGCGAATGGGCGTCGCCGTGCCGTCCCACCCCCAATGCGGCGAACATTGTTTTGCCGCCCCCGGCACCCTTGTCGCTGGATATTTGGCATGCCAAACATGTGACCGAAGGGGCGTGGATTCGAGTCACGGGGTATGTCACCGTGCTGCCGGGGGTGTTCGGTAAAAATACGTTCTATCTGGAAGATGAAACGCACGGCATTCGTATAAAACTGCCGAGTGGGCACGGGCTGTGGTTCGCCATCGGTGACCGGCTGGAAGTTACGGGATTTTTGAATCTGTATTATAATGAATGGGAAATTGACGTGCGGCAAAAATCGGATGTGCAGCGGTTGGACGGCTCGCGGTTGCTGCCGCCGTTGCCGGTGGATAGCGGAATGCTCCGCGAAGGATATGAGGGGTTGCTGGTACAGGTCACGGCGACCCCGCTGGCGTTCAAAAAGGGAAGCACGAGCTTTTTTGCCGATGACGGCACAGGGTTGGTGTATGTGTATATCCCGCGCGGCAGCGGCATTCATCGCGCCGATGTGATGCTCGGTGCGCCGTTGACAATTGTTGGCATTGCCGGGCAACGCACGCGCAGCCATCCGCCCCGCGACGGCTACCGGCTGATGCCGCGCGCGCCCTTCGATTTGGTGGCGCAATCGCCCCCGCCCGCCGCGCCCGCCGGGTTCCCGTCCGTGTTGCCGGCGACGGGTTTTGCGCCGGGGAAGTGAAATTTTGGACTTGAAACCTTGAACCAAAAACCTTGAACAGGAAACCCTATGACCATTTCCCTGATAATGCTCATTTTTATTACCGCACTGCTGTTTGGCAGTGTCGGCACGCCGATAGTGCGGCGAGTCGCCATTAAATCGGGCTTTATTGCCGTTCCCAAAGCCGACCGCGCCCACACCGAACCCACCGCGCTGATGGGGGGACTCGCAATTTACGGCGCGGCGGCTATTGCGCTGACGCTCATCACCGTGGGGGCAACCCTGCTGCTCGGCGACCGTTTTCGGCTGCCGGAAGTGGGCGCCATTACCGTGGGGGCATCGCTGATGGCGGCGGTGGGCTATCTGGATGACCGCTATACCCTGTCTCCGCGCCTGAAACTATTGGGAGAAGTTGTGCCCGCGCTGGTGGTTTTCGGGGCGGGGGTGCGCATCCAATTGCCGCTTCTGCCCATCGGCAGTTGGAATATCGCGCTGAATTTTGCGCTGACCGTGCTGTGGATTCTGTTCATTACCAACGCGCTGAATTATATGGACAATGCCGACGGGGTGGCAATTATGACCACTGCCACGGCTGCCGCCATTTTTATGCTGATTGCGCTGCTGAATGGTCAACAACTTGTTTCGATTTTGGCGGCGGCGGTACTCGGTGCGAGTTTGGGGTTTGCACGATACAATTTGCCGTTGCCCAAGAGCACCATTTTTATGGGCGATTCGGGGTCGTTGTTTTTGGGGTTTTTGCTGGCGGTGCTGGGGATAAAAATTCGCGTGCCGGGCAATAGCAACCTCATCACCTGGATGGTGCCGGTGCTGGTGCTGGGCTTGCCCATTTTTGACACGATGCTGGTCTATGTTTCCCGCAAGCGGCGGGGAATTTCGTTTTTTCAAGGGGGCATTGACCATACCACCCACCGGCTTATCCGGTTGGGGATGAGCCGGCTGGCAGTGGCGTTCTTTGTCAGTTTGGTGACGGGGGCGCTGGGGCTGACGGCAATTTTCGTCACGCAAGCTACCCCCGCCGAAGCGCTGGTGGTCGGTGTGACCCTGCTGGCAATGGCGGCGGCAACGCTGTGGTGGCTTGAATTTCGCCCGTCGTATTTTTTCCGGACGGGGCGAGAGCCGTAGAGAGATTGGTTCAACCGGAATCCAGGGGGGATGGGTAAAATGTCATTGCGAACGAAGCGAAGCAATCCCCGTGAGCGTAACCGGAGATTGCTTCGGCGTAAAAAACACGCCTCGCAATGACAAACCCCCTGAATTCCCAAAGACCCGAGAGATTGTCCATCACTGCTCGCTGTGTTTGTGCGGGCAGGTAATCCCCAATATCGAGTTCAAATGCACTTCAATCGAATCGAGTGGCTCTATCTCGTCAATGAACGCTGATTCTACATCCATATCATCGGGGAATGTCCCGAAATCTAAAATGACAGCGCCCGTATCAGGGTCGTAACCTATATCCATAATTACTAGCCCGTTGAGTGTGTTCAGCAAGGTATCTTCGTCGTTAATATGCAACGATTGTCCACAGTCGGGGCAAAGTAATGGCATGGTGTGTCCATTTTGGAACACCAGTGTCAGCACCGGCTCCGAAATTAAGTCGGTGACGGGGGTGTTCTCTAAATGGGCGAAGGTGTATTCACCGATGCAGGCATAATCGCCGCCGCCTATATTAACAATGGGGAGTCCATCGTGGGCGCAGAGAAGCGGTGTTTTGCCGATGAACGGCACTTTTGCCAGTTCGTTTTCATCCAGCGACAGACTCTGCCGCAACAGATGGAGCATATTCACCAAAAATTGCTCGGAGCCTTCCTCGATAATGAACTGACTGGCGGCGGTTATCCACGCTTCATCATCAACTTTTTGGGGAAAATTCCCCACTCCGGCATATATTGGATTGCAAATCACCCCATTCACGCCCGCAGTGTCAGTGGTGGGGCTATTTTCTCCGGGGGAGTGAAATGAAGCATTTGGGTCAGGTAAAGCGTGCTTTTTCATCGCTCGCTCCTTAACAGGGTCTTTCAATACATTATACGTTGCTTGACGGTTGCGGGCAATCATGCTGTGCTGATAATATTTCCCTCATCCCAAATTTTTGATACAATTAAATTTGCTGCGCCATTCAAAGTGACCGGAGGCGTTTTATTGATGGATACCGCACGATTAGTACAAATTATTCCCAGATTTTCCCGCCAACGGGTGCAAGTAGTGGGAGATATTGTGCTGGACGAATATCTCATTGGGCGGGCGGAACGATTGAGCCGCGAAGCCCCCATCCCCGTGCTAGAGTTGGTGGAACGGAAAACCATCCCCGGCGGCGCGGCGAACCCCGCTGTGAATGTGACGGCGCTGGGCGGTGAAGCGTCGCTGGTAGGGCTGGTGGGCGATGACGCGGCGGGGACGGAACTGGTGGCTCAACTCCGCGCGGCGGGGATTGACGCCAGCGGAATCATCAAAGACGGGGCGCGGAAAACCACGCAAAAAACGCGAATTGTGACGCAGGAAACGTCCCGTTTTCCACAGCAATTGGCGCGGCTCGACCGGGTTGACCGTTTTCCGCCGAGTGAGAAAATCGCCGAAAAGATTATCCTGCAATTGAAAATTGGTGCGCCGGTGTCATCGGCGGTGCTGCTCAGCGATTATCGCAACGGGATGCTGACCCGCTCGCTGGTGGAAGCCGCTATCACCGCCTGTCATAACGCGGGCAATCTGCTGATTGTGGACAGTCAGGGGAATCTGGATAAATATCGCGGTTGTGATGTGATTCGCGCCAACGACCGCGACACGGCGGCTTTTTTGAACCGCCCGCTCAAAACTGAATCCGATTTTGAAACCGCCACCGCCAAACTGCTCGACACGCTCGACACGCGGGCAATTGTGATTGGTCGCGGCGCGGATGGCGTGAGCCTGCGCGGGCGCAACACGCCGTATCATCATTTTCCCGCCGCCAACCCGTCCGAAGTGTTTGATGTGACCGGCGCGGGTGATACATCGGTGGCGGTGCTGGCGCTGGGCATTGTCAGCGGGCTGGATTTGGCGCAGGCGGCGTTTCTGGCGAATATTGCCGCCGGGCTGGTGGTGCTGAAGCTTGGCAATGCCACCGTTTCGCCGGAGGAACTGGCAAATGCCGTTGAGAAAGTGAGCGGGTAAACTTGGTAATTGGAGATTCTGACCCCCTCCCGCCGCCTTCGGCGACTCCCTCCCCCTGAAAAGGGGGAGGGTTGGGGAGGGGGTAAACTTTGGACTTGAAACTTGAAACTTTTAACCCTTGATGCCGCAATTGAAAAACGGCAATCCATCAAAACGCTGGTGTTCACCAACGGGCATTTCGATTTGCTGCACGCCGGGCACATCGACTATCTGCAAAAGGCGCGGGCGCTCGGCGATGCGCTGTTCGTCGGGCTGAATAGCGACCGCAGCACCCGCCTGCTCAAAGGCGAGAAACGCCCCATCACCCCGCAGGCTGACCGGGTGCAGGTGCTTTCGGCGCTGGAGATGGTGGACGCGATGATTATTTTTGACGACCCCACCGCCCACACCCTGCTTGATGCGTTGCGTCCGGAAGTGTATGCCAAAGGGGGCGATTACGTCCTTGACCCCGAAAAAAGCGGCACACTGTTGCCGGAAGCGCCGCTGGTGCAGAGCTATGGCGGGCATATTGAATTGATTCCGTATTTGCCCGGCTATTCCACCACCGAATTGATTGCGCGGATTGTGGAGCGATTTTGTGACTGAAAGCCGCCGGGGATTGGCAAAAGCGGCGGCGCTCATCGCCGCGGGGAACATCACCAGCCGCGTGCTGGGGTTGGTGCGCGACACGGTCATCGCCGGGCTGTTTGGCGCGACGGGCGCGGTGTCGGCGTATCGCACCGCCGAATTTGTGCCGCGCCAATTTTACGATTTGCTCGTCGGGGGAATGATTAGCAGCGCGCTCGTGCCCGTTTTTTCGGAATATGCCGAACATGACCGGCGGGTGCTGTGGCATGTCGCTAGTTTGATTCTGACGCTGGCGGTGCTGGCGCTGGGGGTGCTGGTATTGCTCGGCGAAGCATTTGCGCCTCAAATCGCGTGGCTGCGCGGCGGCGATGGGCTCGATTTGGCACTGCTCCCCCGTCTGCTGCGCTTCACCATTCCGGCCATGCCTTTTT
>CAYZQQ010000048.1:0-13780 GCA_964480075.1 uncultured Anaerolineaceae bacterium | reverse complement strand
TTTAGTTCAAGGCAAAAACGCGGCAATCTTGCGCACCCCCTGAAATCCGAAAGACCCAAAAATTTTACGGGGAAAATCTTTTGCGGGATTACTGATGTACCTTCAAATACTGTTGCAACAAATCGGTGGTGTGTCCGGAAATATCGTAACTTTCCCACCCCGGTGACGCGCCCAGCACAAAAATTGCGGCGCCTTTAACAAAATCATCTTTTTGCAGCTCACTATCGTACCAAATAAGTTGGTCCATATATACGCCCGGCGGGTCGTTGCGCAACCCGTTGTCCAGCCACATCGAGACAAAATCTTGCCAGCCGTGCGCGTCGGCGGGACCGGGACGCCCGCCCACCAGCCCGTCAACGCCGCATTCGGTGATGAGCAGCGGAATATCACCATAGCCCATCGGTTGCAAATATTGGCGATAGGCTTTGCGGTACCGTCCCGTGAGCCATCCTTCATCGCCCTGGTCTGCACCATTGTTTAGTTGCAGCGCGCCAAACCCAAACTGCATAATCGGGGCAGAATATTCGTGTACCGCCAAATAGCCATTATATTGCTGAACCGCCGCCAGTGCGGAAGAAAAATCGCCCCACAGCTCCAGCGGTGGATGTCCGGTAGCAAAATTTCCCACTACCGAGCGGATGCCTTCGGCTGCCAGCAAGCGCGTGCGTTCAGCTTCAAAATCCGCCAACCGCTTCATTTTGTCCACTGTGTCTGCCACCGGCTCATTGTAGGCTTCCCATGCGTCAAAAGCCGCCATTCGCACTGGGTCAGCGGCAAGCGGCAGCAGGGTGTCCACAAACTGTTGCGCCAACGGGAGCGGGTCGGCATCTAAATTCATCTGCTCCAATTGTATGCGTCCGATGAGAAGGGTATCGGGTGACAAATCTTTAATGCCCTTGGCAAAATTCGCGTCCAATTCCAGCGTTTTTACCAGTGGCGGTTTGCCCTGTTCGATGAGATTGAGCGCTTGCGTGTCGAACCGAGTGAGGAATACGCCCAGTTTGCTGGGGTCGCCGGGGGGATACGGCGTGGGCATAGGGGTGGGCGATGGTTTCAGCGGCACGGGGGTTGGCTCGTTGACGGGACTGACCGGAGTGACGGCGGCGGGGGTATCCGTCGCGGTAGCCGGAACTACCGTGCCGGTGGGGCGTGGCGTGTGGGTGGCGGTGCGGATAGCGATGGGGGTGGGCAATAACCGAGCAAGCAGGGTTGGTGTGGCAGAGGCTGATTGGCACGCTTGCAAAAATGCTGCTGTGCCAACAATGCCACTTAACTGCAAAAACTTTCTACGGCTCAACTGTCGTTTCGTCATGTTGTTCTCCCTCCGAGAACGTCCGGTTTCGGGGTGAAAGGGTAGCAGGCAGCGTGGCAGCGTCCAAATCCGCCGCTTCAATTTGGTCAGCAGTGGCGGCGGAATAAAGCGGGCATCCGTTTAACTTAAACGGGCAGGTGTCGCAGTGAAGACCGGGACGTGCCAAAATTTCCCCATCGAGCCACGCTTGGAGACGCATTTTTAAACGCTGTACATTTTGACGATAGACGGTTTCGGTCAGTTCGAGCGTAGCGGTGGTGTCTGCCGACAGCCAGCGAAAAGCGACGCGCACCGGGCGGCGATGGGGATATGCGGCGGCGGTTAGCGCGTGCAGCGCCGTAACTTCGATGTTGTCCGCTTCCAGCGGGACATCCGGTTTTGCCAACGGGATGAGCTTGATGGCGGTAATGCCGCCATCGTTGTTTTTATCCAGCCGATGGACGGTGGTTTCACATCGAATTGCGCCATTGGGCAGCGAAAGTTGCAGCGACAGCGGCTCGTTGCTGGCAACAATCTGCGCCCATTCCAGCCGCAATTGACGGTGATATTTGGCGATAATTTCGCGGGCGGCGATAATTTCGGCAGTGGAAATGCCGGGCGGATTGTGCTGTTCCAGATAGCGCAATGTGGCGGGCAAGCTCAATCGGGCAGACCCACCGCTGGCATGCAGATGGCGAATAGCTTCCAGAATGGTGTCGGTAATGGGGGGTGATGGGGGCGGTGATTGTTGCCAAAAATACTGTTGCAGCGAGCAGGCGGCGATGCGCTGTATATCGTTCAGCGAAAAAACAAAGGGTGCAGACACAATGGCTCTCCAAATGATGGTCAATATATGATGCCACACCTGCCCCTAAAGCACAAATGTTCGATGGTTATTGAAACAAAAAACCCGGCAGTTGCCGAGTCTTTTATTTCGGTCTGACCGGTTATTTTTCTTGTCCCAGCGCGAATCCTTTGGTAAATTGTTCGTGCAGGACAATAAAGATGAGCAACGGTGGCAGCATCGCTAAAATTGCGCCTGCCATCACCACCCCCCAATTGGTGACATCCTGCTGGGCTGTCATCTGTCGCAAGCCAACTTGCACTACCTGACGGGCATTTTCACGGATAATGACCAGCGGCCAAATGTACATATTCCACATATAGATAAACTGAATGAGCGCCATTGCGCCAATGGTGTTACGAGACATCGGCACAAGTACACTCCACAAAAAGCGCAGAGGTCCTGCGCCGTCTACCCGGGCGGCGTCGGCAAGTTCGCCGGGGATGCTGGCAAAATGTTGCCGGAACAGAAATACGCCGGTGGCACTGGCAAGAAACGGCACGGTCAACGCGGCATAATTGTTCCCCCAGCCCAAATCCGAGACCAGCTTGAACAGTGCGATGATCATAATTTCGGTGGGCATCATCAGGGTGAACAGAATGAAATAGAACACCCAGTTTTTCAGTGGAAAATCAAAATATACCAGCCCCAACCCTGCCAGCATAGAGAAAATTGTTTTGAAAATCATCACAATTCCGGCGATGATTAAACTGTTGTACATGTACAATCCCAGATTAAAATCATTCCATGCGGTACGATAATTATCGAGCATTGCTGTGCCAAATCCAAGTGTGGGAGGGTAATGGAAAACTTGCGCGCGGGTTTGCGTAGATTTTGCAAAAGCGAACAGCACCGGCACCATTACCAACAGACTGATAATAATTAATACGGTATGGATATAAATGTGTTTACGTGCTCTTAATGACATGCTACCCTCCGTAATGTACTTTTTGACCGCTGGTGCGGAATTGAATGATTGTTAACCCAACTACCAGCGCAAACAAAATCACCGATTGCGCGGCGGCAAGCCCGGTTTTGTAATATTCAAAACCGTCACGATACAAATTGTAAATCATTACGTTGGTGGAATCCAATGGACCGCCTTTGGTAACAATGTCAATCATACCGAACAGGTCAAAGAAGGAATAGGTGATATTTGTAATGAGCAAGAAGAACGTCATTGGAGACAACAGAGCAAAGGTTACTTTCCAAAAACGTTGCCAGTTATTTGCCCCATCGATGGCTGCGGCTTCTAGCACTTCTGTGTTGAGGTTTTGTAGCCCGGCTAAATAGAACACCACGTTATAGCCCAGATTTCGCCAGATGCTAGCGATGATAATCAGCGTGATAGCCAGACGCGGGTTGCCCAGCCAGTTAAGTTCAGACCCTGTTACCAGCGATGTCAGGTAATTGATGGCGCCATATCCCGGTGAAAACATAAACAGGAAGATAACGCCGGTAACGGCGGGAGATAGCGCGAATGGCCAAATGAGCAACACGCGATAAATGGATGCCCCACGAATCTTTTGGTTGGCGAGCATCGCAATTGCCAGTGAGATGCCCAATCCACCGACAACTACCACCGCAGCTATAATAATGGTTACCCAAATGGTGTGCCAGTAATTAGGGTCTTGCGCCAGTTCAACAAAATTATCCACCCCGATAAATTTCTTTCGTAACCCCAAAAATGCGACCCGGTATGTTGACAGGATAAATGTTTGCAAAACGGGGTAATATAAAAACACCACCAAAATAAGTAGTGTCGGTGATAAAAATAAGAACGGGAGAAACTTACCTTTGAATTTCACAGTATACATAGGCCCCCCTTGTGATGTTGTGGCGATTACAAGAGAGGATGGGTAATACACCCACCCTCTCTCTCTTGCGGTTAAAAGATTGAACCGATGTACCGGTTCTTAATGAACTATTCTACCGATTTGTTGTAATCTTGGATAGCTTTGTCAGCGTCTTTCTTGGCGGCAGAGAGTGCATCGTCAACCGTGGCATCGCCTACCAAAACTTTTTCCACCGCTTGCTCAATAATTGTGCGGACTTCGGGGAATGCCCCAATGAGCGCGCCCTGAGTAGCGGGAATTTCTTTGGTTTCCAGCAACTGGTCAAAGGCGGCTTTGTACGCCGGATTCTGTTGGAACCAGTTTTCGGCTTTAAGCACGTCGACGGCAGATTTGCGGACGGGGAAGTAACCGGTGGCTTTGTGCCAGCGCACGGCGTTTTCGGTGTTGGTGAACCAAATCATAAAGTTTTTGGCGGCTTGCAGTTCATTATCGGGATGGTCTTTGGTGAGCCAAATGCTGGCGCCACCGACAACCACACCGGCGCGTTCACTGCTGGCAGGGTACGGCAGGTATGAGGTTCCCAGTTCGAAGCCGTTTTCGGCGGCGTCATTTTGGCGGTTGACCACATCACTGGTCGAGGTGATTTCCATAGCGGACTGACCAGAAACGAAAATGGCATCCGCGCCATCCCAGTCTTCCAGTTTCCCACTATAGGCGTAATAGCCTTTGTCGTACATTTCTTTCCACCAATTTAGGATGGTTTTGGCGGCGTCGCCGTCAAGGTACGCTTCGGTGGCGCGGGCATCGCGACCATTGCCATTGTTCGCCAATTCGGCGCCCATATTTGCCATCCACTGCTCAAAGAACCAGCCGTGCAGAGGCCAGGAAATGCAGTTTTTGGCGGCGCCACTGGAAACGATTTTGTCACAGGCGGTGAGCATATCTTCGAAGGTCTCTGGCGGTTTTTCGGGGTCTAACCCGGCAGCGCGGAAGATGTCTTTATTGTAATACAGAATTGGGTTTGAAGAGTTCCACGGCAGGGAGTTGAATTTTCCACCGATTTTGTAGTAGTTGGCAACGGCGGGAATATAGTCATCGGGCTGGAATTCAATACCTTTGACCACATCTTGGATGGGCATAAAGATGCCGGTGTCAAGCGCCAATTGTGAGCCAATTTCAAATATCTGTACAACGTGCGGAGCGTTGCCCTGCTGTGCGGCGAGGATGGCAGCGTTCAGCGTATCACGGTACGAACCTTTGTTTTCCACTCGAACATACACACCGGGATGGGTGTAGTTGTAATCGGCAACCATACGTTCGATGAGCAGTTTACGCCCGCCACCAAATGCGTGCCAGAAGTCAATGACGGTTGCGCCTTCGGGAATTTGCTCTGCGGCCGCTTTTTCAACAATGACGGTTTCTTTGACAATGACGGTTTCCACTACTTTTTGTGTTTCACCACCGGTGGCAGCAGGAGCCGAGCTACCGCTATTACAGGCAGAGACCAGCCCTAACAGGGCAAATACAGAAACAATTAACAGCAATACTCTTTTGGATGGCATACAAAGTCCTCCTTTAGGTTATGGTCTAGCATCCAAATAAAAAACAATAAACAGGGTTACTTTTTGCGCACCACCTCCCTTTCGGTCATTCCGGCTGATAGAGCAACAAAAGATATGTGTAGCCAAAATTGTTAAGACTTCGTCGAATATTGGTTAAGCACCTGCAAAAGGTAGGTTAAGGAAACTTAACAAACAGACGTAAAACTACATTAGCACCATGCATAATACACAAGCATTTAGTTGAAAAAAGGCAGTCACATTTTTTATGTGTCTGATTATTATAGACCTAACTGCCGAATAGTAAAATTTTGTGCCTTAATTTTGTGTGTCCGTGTAAAAAAATACCTCCCGACACCGGGAAGTATTTTCACAACAGTTGCCTGCTAGCGTTCGGCAATTTCAAAGCTAGTGGTGACATCGGTGGGGTTTTTAAGCGTTTGACTGGCAATGCAGTATTTTTCGCTGGAAAGCTCAATGGCGCGTGCCACCGCATCCGCGGGGACGGCTGTCCCTGTTACCTTAAAATGAATGTTGACGATTTTATAGGGTTTGGGGTACTGGGTGGGCTGATGCCCCGTCACCGAAATTTCAATCGACTCGAAAGCCACCTTTTTTTTGGTTAAAATAGATTTTACGTCCATACCGGTACACCCGGCGACACCCAATAGCAGCAGTTCGGACGGCGAAAATGACCCGCCACCCATTTTGATGATATTCCCTTTGGTGTCGGTGCCTTCATACTCCAAGTTCGGACCCACCCATTTGGCGGTGATGGTTCGTTGTGCCACTTCGTTGCTCATACATTTTTCCTTTCAACTGATAATTTTACCGATGCGTTTGCTCGGCGTATGCCAAAATTATGGCGGTTACTTCTCGCGCCCCGGCGAGTTTCAGCAGGGCGGCGGCTTGTTTGACTGTTTTTCGATAGCTGGTGATGTCATCCAACAGTAACACGTGTCGCCCGGCAACCAGTTCCCGGTCGATAATGGTGAATGGATATTGCGGCGATGCATGACAATTACGGTGATGCCGTTTGGGTATCGGCGATGCTTTCATCACGTTGAACAGCGGCAGCCCGAACCGCCGTGCCATCACATCACCGATGGTTGCCAGCGCGCGGTAGCGCCAACTTTCCGGGTTGGCGGCTTCGGTGGGGATGGGCACAATGAAATCCGCCGCTTGCCGCACCACTGCCGCTTCGCCGCCGCTGATGAACTCCGCCAGCAAAATACCCAGCGGCTCCAGCAAAATTTGGCTTTGCGGGCGTTGCGCCAATTTTAATGCCTGACTGTACGGGTTGTGGCTGGCAGCATCCCACCATTGTTTGTATGCCCCCACCGCGAATGTGCTATCAATCTCCGGTTGCAGCGAGTCGCGATGCAGGGTTTCGGCGGGGAAAATAGCCCGAATCGCTTCGCTGGAGGCGCAATCATAAAACGATTCACCCTCACAATCGGGATGGTTGTGTTTTCGCCCGCGAATGGATGCCGGCAGCGATGGGGCGGGGGTTAAAATAAGGCGGTTAAGAGTTGCCAGCCGTGCTTCACACAGCTTCAAATCTGGCAGGGAATCTGCCAGTTGTACCGCTTCTGAAAAATGATTGTGCGCCCGTGAAAAATCATTCGCTGCACAAGCCGCCGCGCCCAGCCGGTAATGCGCTGTAAATTCCTTCGATTTGAACCGGCGGCGCACCGCACCCTGAAACCGATTGATGAAATTCAAGGCGCGTTGATAATCATTACTGGAAAAATATGCGTCGGCAAGTTTTGTTTTTAGTTGCTGGTGATTTACCCGAATGGTCATAATAAAAGTGAGAATAGCCAATCTGCGTCAAAAAAGCAAACGGCTATTTGCTGAAATTGGCAATCCAGCGCACCAAATTGATGAGCACCAGCGCGCCGCCTTCCAGCCGCGATATTTTCCAGCCGGTGCGCATGCCGATGACCACTATCGTCACCATGATAATCAGCACGTTGATGCTCATCCGGGCGCTGACATCCACCGTCATGTGCGGATTTAGCAGGGTGGCGACGCCCAGCACGCCCAGCAGGTTGAAAATATCGCTGCCGACCAGATTACCGATGGAAATGCCATGCCGTCCTTTTAAAACCGCCGTCAATGAGGTTGCCAATTCCGGGGTGGAGGTTCCCGCCGCCACAATCGTCACGCCGATGACCCATTCGGACAAGCCGAAAATGCGGGCAATCACCGACGCGGCTTCCACCAAATAATGCCCGCCGCCGACCACCAGCGCCAGCCCCGCCAGCAATTTTACCCAATCTAACCATGTCACGTCGCCATCTGCCACATCGTCAGTGTTACGTTCTTCTCGCTGCCACAGCAGAAAACCAATATATGCCAGCAGAGCGACCACCAGCACCGACCCTTCGACCGCCGTCATGCGTAAATCGTTCACAAAAAAGCGCAGTAAAATTGTGGTGGCAATTAAAACTGCCCCGTCCCGATACACCAGTTTGGGAGTGGTGGAAATGGCGCGAATGACGGCTACGCCCCCCAGCACAAATCCCAGATTAAAAATATTGGAGCCGACCACATTTCCCACAGAAATATCGCTGTGCCCTTTTAATGCGGCGGCGATGGTCACCGCAAATTCGGGCGCGGAGGTTCCCAGCGCCACAATCGTCAGCCCGATGACCAAATCGGACAACCCGAATTTTTTACCGATGCGCGACGCGGCTTCAATTAGCCAATCTGCACCTTTCCACAGGGCGATGACCGCCACAACAATGATGAGGCTGTTTAATGCGAGTTGCATATAATTTCTCCACGATGTGAAAACGCTGTGATACAGGGTTCAATTATGCGCGAAATGGATGGTGTGAGCAAATTATGGCTATTGGGTGATATTTGGCGAATAACGGTAAAGTTTTTTAAATTTCTGCCGATAATATTTTTAGACATAGAGGAAGTTCGGCATGACAGTCTCAAGTATCGCGCCGGTGGGCGCACGCAACGGCTCGAATATTTCGCGCCGTTCGCGTATCTTCTCAAAATATCGGGGCAAAGTAGTGTGTTTTTCTCGTAGGGACAGCCCATTGGGCTGTCCCTACCCTGAATTATTGAGAAGATACCCGTTCGCCGCAATCTGGCGAAACAATATCCGCTCAAAAACCGGGACACCCACCGGATGATGCGGCAAAAAAGAAAATCGCGGCGATGAAAAAGCGCGACCGCGAAGTTCGCCAGCATGAGATGGCGCATTTGGCGGCGGGCGGCGCGTATGTGCGCGGCGGTCCAACGTATGGCTACCGCACCGGGCCGGACGGTCAACGGTATGCCGTCAGCGGGGAAGTGCAGATTGACTCCAGCGAGATTCCCGACGACCCCGAAGCGACGCTGAAAAAAATGGAAACGGTCATCAAAGCTGCGCTTGCGCCGAAAGACCCATCGGGACAGGATAGGCGGGTGGCGGCACAGGCACGCCAAACCGAGATGAAAGCCCGCGCCGAAATTGCACAGCAAAAAGAAACCCCCAACACGGCGGATGAAAAAACGTCGGATGCGCCGCCGGCGGGGGTGAACATCCAAATTTAACGGACTTATTCTTTGTTATTCCCGACGCTGCCATCTGCCGCACCACTTTTCATTATTATTCCGGTGCGGTGGGTGGCAGTATTTTTTTTGATTGGCGAATAGCGAATGGTGAATTGTCATTGCGAAGCCCATAGGGCTGAAACAATCGCCTTTTTCACAAGATGGAGATTGCTTCGCCTTCGGCTCACAATGACATAAATCGCGTCAATCAGATGAAAACCCAAACGGTTGTGCGGCGTGCGGAATGCCCGCATAATTTGCCAGCGTGTCATCATATGTGACCACATCCCGCAAGCTTAAATCGCGCACGTGCCGCCGCCCGCACATGCGTGCAAATTCCATCAACTGTTTCCGCGTGCCTTCAAAAAAATTGAACAACCGATTCGCGCTTTCATCAATATCGAGCCGCGCCCGCAATTCGGCGCGCTGGGTGGCGATGCCAACCGGGCAATTGTTGCTGCCGCACGCCCGATATTGCTGGCAGCCGATGGCCATCATCGCCGCCGTGGCGACCGCCACTGCATCCGCGCCGAGCGCAATCGCTTTTGCCACATCCGGCGGGGTGCGGAATCCGCCCGTGACCAGCAAGCTGATATGCCCCATTCCGTGCGCGTCCAGCCATGTTCGGGCGCGGGGCAGGGCATATACCGTCGGAATGCCGATATTGTCTTTGACGTGTTTGGGCGCGGCGCCCGTGCCGCCCGGCCTGCCGTCAATGGTGATAAAATCCACATCCAGCTCGCAAGCGGCGGCTAAATCCGCCTCCAATTTTGAGGCGGCGAATTTTATGCCGATGGGAATATCGGGGTTAATGCGCCGAATTTCCGCACTCCGCGCCTGCATTTCGGCGGGGGTGGCGATGTCGGGAAAACGGCTGGGGCTGATGGCATCCTGCCCGATGTTCAATCCGCGCGCGGCGGCGATTTCCGGCGTTACTTTCGCGCCCGGCAGCACGCCGCCCAGCCCGGTTTTTGCGCTCTGCCCCATTTTAATTTCGATGCCGTCCGCCATGCGGATATTTTCCTCCGTCCAGCCAAAATAGCCCGATGCCATTTCCAGAATGTAAAACTTGGCGTGTTTCTGTTCATCCGGCAGCAGCCCGCCTTCGCCGCTACAATTCATCGTGCCGAATTTTGCCGCGCCGATGGCGAGCGCGGTTTTCGCTTCCCGCGACAGCGCGCCGAAGCTCATATGGCTCACATAAATCGGGGCAGCAAGGGTGATGGGGCGTTTCTGTCGCGCGCCGATGGTGATGCGGGTGTCCACCGGCTCATCGTCCAGCAGGGGCGGGTCGGCGAGTTGGCCGGGCAGAAAATAAATGCTGTCGAAATTCGGCACGGGACGTTCCGTGCGCATCGGGGTATTTTCGTGCCACATACCGCGCGCCAAATGGTCAATCGTTTTCAAGCTGTGTTCCAAATCATCATCTTGCCGTTTCCATTGGTGCAAATAACCTTCTGTTGTGGGCAGCGGTGGCACGGCATCCGCATCAATCTGTACCGCACCGTTTTTCACTCGCACGGGAAACGTTTGCACGCGGTCGGCGGGGTTGTAACGGCTGATGCCGGTATGCACATCAAAATCCCAGCCGTGCAGCGGGCAGGTTAGGTCGCAACCGTCCAGTGTGCCGTCGCCGAGTTGCCCGCCGCGGTGGGGGCAGGTGTTTTCCAGCGCGTAAAATTTGCCGTTCGCGTGTGCCAGCGCAATATCGCGCCCGTTCACCGTGACGATGGTTATTTTTCCGGCAGGGAGGTCATCAACAGTTAAAATAGTTTCAAAAGCGGGCATCGGTATTCCTTTCGGTGGGTATCATTTCAGGTAAAGGTATCATACCAGATTTAACATTTTTGGGGAACAGCGCCTAAAAGACTTTACTGTCAATTAACGTTGTGCCACAAAAAACAGGCTAACGCCCCATGGAAGTCTGCTAATTTTGAGCCAACGTAACTCAATTAGAAACAAACTCAGCAGTATATGGTTGATAGCGGCGGGCAACGGGCGAATATCGGAAGGAGAAGAAAAGGGGAGAAACTGCTGTAACTTTCGCCAAACAAAGGCAAAAGGAAGAAGGGAAAAGAAGAGGTAACTCTCCTTTTTGATTTCAAATCTGGCTTGCAGTAGTTTATGGCGTAGTGGCGGCAGGGTATAGCGCCGAGCAGTAAGATTGGTGCGGTCATGGATTCCGCGCAGAAATTCAAAGGCGGGAACGGTTAAAATAAACACCCCCCCCGGTTTCAACACGCGGTACACTTCACGCAATGCGGCGTCATCGTCGGGGATGTACTGATGGTAAAGCACATCCATTGCGGTTACTAAATTCAAACTGTTATCCGCCAGCGGCAGGCAAGCCATATCACCCTGCCCAATATACCCCCGGTGCATTCTTCGGCAAAAATTTAGCGCATACGGCGAATAATCAAGCCCCAAAACAATATCGGCGTTTTGGCGACGCAGGTACGTTAAGGTTGCGCCGGCGCCGCAACCCACATCCAACATCACGTTATCAGCCGAAACTTTTGGCGCGTAATGCGCCAAACATTGTTTAAGCAGGCGTCGACGGGCAATAAACCACCAGTAGTTTTCTTCGTTAGCTGCTAATCTTTGATATTCTTGTGGGTGCATAATGGTAACAGAAGGGCAGGGATATGTTTTACTGCGCCTTCCTCACCTCCTAGTTTCATACGCGCGTTGGGTGGCAGCCACAATATAACGAATTTCGCGCGCGGTGAGCGAGGAGGCAGAGGGATAGTAAAACCCGCGTTGACACAAGCTTTCGGCAATCGGGAATCGCTGGTTTTTAAACTGTTGATAGTAGATAGGCTGAAAGTGCATCGGGATGAAAAAGGTGCGGGTTTCGATGCCCTCTTTTGCCAGAAAACGCCGTAATTCATCGCGGGTCATACCAAATTCATCCGCTACCATCACCGAGTACATCCAGTAAACGTTTTTCACTCCTTTTGCTTCTGGCGGCGTAACAATGCCGGGAATGTCAGCTAACAGTTGATTGTAAAGAGTGGCGTTACGCCGTCGCGCCGCAACCAATTTGTCTAATTGTTCTGTTTGTGCCAGCCCAACGGCGGCTTGTAAATTGGTCATCCGGTAGTTGAAGCCTAGATATTTGTGCCAAAAGTGTCGCTCCGGCGAAAAAGCATGGTCGCGCAAATTGCGGCAGAGGGCGGCTAATTGCTGGTCGTTGGTGGTAATCATCCCGCCTTCACCAGTGGTGACATTTTTATTGGCGTAAAAACTAAAGGCGGCAGCGTGCCCCAACCCGCCGGCGCGCACACCCTTGTATTCTGCACCGTGCGCCTCGGCGGCATCTTCCAGTACCCACAAACCATGTTTTTCCGCTAGGTCCATCAGCGGCGACATATCCACCGGGTGTCCGTAGGTATGAACCGGAATAATAGTTTTAGTTTTGGCAGTAATTTTATCCGAAACCTGATTCACGTCCATATTCCATGTGTGCGGTTCGGAGTCAACCAGTACGGGCGTGGCGCCGGTATAGGTAACGGCGTTGATGGTAGCAATCATGGTAAAAGTGGGGATGATGACCTCGTCGCCAGGACCAATATCCATTGCCGCCAGCGCCAAATGCAAGGCGACGGTGCCGTTGGCGCAGGCAACGCCGTATTTGGTGTCGCAAGCTTGGGCAAAAGCGTTTTCAAATTCGGTGATAAAGTGTCCGGCAGATGAAATCCAATTAGAATCCAGACACTCGGTAACGTATTTTTTTTCATTGCCACCCAGCGTTGGTTCACAAACGGGAATAATGCGCGGCGAATCATCTTCTTCGTGAACCGGGATACGCTTTACCGGCGGAGCGGTGTTAGATACGTGTAGTTCCGGGTCTTTGCCGGGAATAATCTTTGCAATGTCTTCACCCATTTCAGTAGGGGTAATCTCGATGGGGTGTAATAGAGTTCTCACGCTAGTCTCCTTTGATGAATATGCAAATAATCTATTCTACGGTTACCGTGTCCAATTTCAGAATAGAACCAATATTTTCGCCATTTTGACTGATAATCTCCAATCGCTCCCAAGAATTGGGGTCATAAACGCCAATGGTGATAGCATAAGCGCCGGGCGGTGTTTTCGGTTTTAACGTCACGCGAAATTGCCCTTTTCCAATAAGCCCCGGACGCCATTCATCGGTACGTAACCGGCAGGCGGGGTCATCATCGTTCTGCCCCCACATCTGATTAGTTTCCACATGGACAAATGTCCGATAACGTATATTCATCGGTGACAGTGATTGCCAGTACAGGTTTACAGATAGGGTCTCTCCCGGTTTTACGGAATGAGGGCTAATATCGTACCCCAGTAACTTCAATTTATTGCCAAAAACAACATTCAAAGGATGGATGCCGGAGTATTCATCAAGAAAACGATTGGGGGTGGCAGTGTGGTCAAAGAGAGTTCGATAGTCATCCACCTCGTATATGGGAGGGGTTTTTAGAGATTTTTTCCCCTTTTCATAAATGTAAATCATCTTGCTTTGCCGGTCAATACGCACAATACCGGTTAAACCGTAACCCTGCTGGGGAAGCGTATCCAATGCTCTCGGTCTTTCTCTGCCCTGAAGGGAGATAAAATAATTTTGCGGGTCGGTGAAGCAAGAGCGGGGAGTTTGATGCGTATACCAGATAGGAACGGCAAAAGATTCGTGCTGGCTGCGAAAATCGCCCTGTAATCGCCCCTGGTCATATAACACCCCGATAACTTTCCAGCC
>CAYZQQ010000047.1:0-14077 GCA_964480075.1 uncultured Anaerolineaceae bacterium | reverse complement strand
GCCCTGCCGTTCCATATCCTGCGCGATGAGTCCCGGCAACACAAACCCCACGCCGTACAGCCCGATGAGCCACGGTGTGCCCGGTGCGGTAAAATACGCCACCGTTCCGGCAATGCCTTCAAATACCATACCGACGATGACCATCACCACCAGCCGCCGCCGCCCGTACAGAAACATTCGGCGGGCAATAAACCGCTGCACGACGAAAAATGTGACCATGGCAATCCCCATGGTGGTGATGATATACAGCGGGCGGTCTACAAAAATGCCCAGATACCCCGCCACCACTGCCGCGCCGCCGGTGAGCCGGAATTTTTCATAAATTAATATGCTGACGATGATACCCAGCGCGAGCACGAGCCGGACAACTTCGGTGGGGATGCCATAATTATGCATAAATGTTCCTTGTGTTTGGGGTAGGGGCGGCTCGCGAGCCGCCCCTACGGACGAATAAAACTAAATGTGCGCCATTTCAAACCGCTGCCGCAGAACATAGCCGGGGGTGTCGGCGTGGTAGTCTTTTTCGCCGTGTCCCTCTGCCAGCGATTCAAAATATTCCATCATTAATTCCGCCTGCGGGGTGTGAATATTGACAAAGCCGACCAGCAGCGCGCGGAACCCGTCGGGAATTATGGCGGCAATGGCGTCCAGAATTTCATCCAGCGAGGGGTTGACGCTGAACCCCAAATTGACGATGCGCTCGGCGGGGAAACTGTTGGATTGCAATTTGCGCGTCACCAAATCTTCAAACGCCCCAAAAGTAATGAGCCAATCGAAGCTCAAATCGTTCACCGCAATATCGCCGAACTGTTCCGCGCGACGTTCACGGTCATAACGATTGTTCAAAATACCGATTTTCAGCGTTTTTTCATCGCAGGCGGCGTTGAGCATGTTCATGCTGATAATCATCGACTCGCGGTCGTTCACGGCGAATAGATTTGCCCATGTGACCGGCTTGCCGCGAATTTCGGTGGCTTGCAGCCGCACCACGCCAATATCGGGGCGGGAATGAATCATCCCCTGCATGGCAATATCGCGGTCAATGCCCAGCAGGTCGGCAATTTCCAGCCCGATGGCGACATTATCTTTGAACGAAAGATAATCAAACTGGGCAATTTCGTCGTCCCGCACGCGGTTCGGGTCGGCGACAATTAATGTCGAGCCGCGTTTTTCGGCTTCCTGCCGCAAAATTGATTGTAATGCGGGGTCGTATTCCGCGGTGATGAGATAGCCGTTGAACGGACACATCTGCGCCAGACTGCCCGCAATTTCTGCCAGGGTTTCGCCCATCACGTCCTGATGGTCTTCGCGCACGTTGGTTATCACCCCGATATGGGCTTGCAGCACCATCTTTTCTGTCCATTCCTGATATTTCGGTTGGAGCGCCATGCATTCAATCACCATCGCCTCGGCATAGAGCGGTTCCCATTCGGCGATGATGTCCTGCTGTTCTTTCACATTCGCCGCGCCCTTCCGCACAATCGGAACATCGTTGCCGTCCAAATCAATCGTCACCGCTGCCGAGCCGGTTGTTTTTGCCACGGTGCGGTAGCCTGCGCGCCGGAGTGCCCCCGCCACCAGCCGCGTGACGGTGCTTTTGCCGCGAATTCCGTTCACATGAATGCGGACATCATACCGGTGAATCCGCCGTTTGTGCTGGATTTGCCGCACCCGCCAATAAACCACAAAAACAATGTAAATGGCAACCACCAGAATCAACTCAAACATCCGCCAGCTCCCCGTTCAGCGCGGCTTGCGCCCGTTTTAGCAGCGACGCGCCGGTTTCCGGCTGACCGTTCAGCGCAGCAACGCCCGTCCGCATATTTCCCCAACTGCTGACCGGATTGCCCAGCGATGACATATGCTCTTTGGTGAAAAATGGCGCTTTCTCCACCATCATCATCAATTTATGGGACAGGTCTGCGGCTGCCGGCGCGGTATATTCCGGCAAAATCAGGGTCAACTGATTTTCACCCGTGCCGACGATGACGGTTGGCGGCACAGTGAGTGACCGCGTCACCCGCACCATCGTTTGGAGTACCTGAAGAGGTTCATCGGGGGTTTCCGGCGCATGGCGGGGAATGATATCCATAGTGATGACCGACAGCGGGCGGCTGAATGCTTTGGCGCGCAAAATTTCTTCATTCAGCCGGATAATTGCAAATTCGGGCTTCAGGGTTCCCAGCCGTTCATCATGCACCGATTGCTCGCGGGCGCGGGTGCGCCAGTGAACGCCCCGGCGGTAAATTCTATCCACCACCGCCGACACCCGTCCCGCCAGCGGACCCACCAGCAGAACTGCCACCAGCTCTGTGGCAACATTGACGAACAGACTTTCGCGCGGGTAAATGCCGCTAAACCGGTTCACCAGCACGATGGCAAACACGGCTACAATCGCCGCCGTACCCCCGCCCAGCACGTTGGTCACCAGCCCAAATCCGGCGACGATTGCCAGCGCACCGAGATACAGCACCGCAATTTCCACCGGATTCACCGCGATAATTAAATAACTGGCTGTCACCAGCGCGAGCGTCAATCCGAATGCCCATAATTTGAGCCAGAGTGTATTTTTTTCCATAATTTTCTACCTTCCGTTTCTGTGGCGGAACGCCCACCAGCTTATCCCGCCGATGAGTGCGAAGCCGCCAATGAGCATCGCCGCCAGTATTTGCCGAATTGTGCCGGGCAATTGTGTGTTTGCCAGATTGCCGATGTTCAGCCCTAAAACCTGGTCGGGGGTGATGACCGCAACATTCCCCTGTAATTTGAGCCGTTTTCCCTGTGTGGGCAAGGTTTCCACCGCTTTTTCAAGCAGGGGGTCATTAAAGGCGCTCAGCACCATCAGCGTGCCCTGTGGCGACCACGGCGCGGGCAGAACCTGAATGTAACCGGAAGAATATTCAATGAAGGGTGGCAACGGATCCAGAAGTTCCTGGTTGGCATTTGGGCTGCCCGACGTGTCGGAAGCGATGAGATGTTGCGGCAGCGCCGAATCATATTTCGCCAGCAACGCGTTGGTTTCCGGCATTCCAATGGCGATGACGTGTGCGTTAGGCGCGGCGGCGGGGTCAAAGGTATCTGACGTTTCCGCGTGCGGGCGCATGCCGTCCACCGTGCTGTATGTGCCGAGTTTGGCGGCGGTGCGCACCAGCGCGGTCAATTCGGTGGGGGAGGGGTGCGGTGCCAGCACAAAAATGTTCGCACTCAAATCCTCCGGTGTCACCAGCGGCGAGGGCAAATACCGCAATTCCAGCGGCGGTTCGCTGTTCACGTGCGCCAAATTTACCCTCGATTTCTCCGCCGACACAATCGCCCACGCTTCCTGCAAATAGCGGAAATTGCAGTCTTCATTTTTCACGTGCAAATCAAATGCCAGATGCAGCCAGTTGCGACCGGGGTGGATTTGGCGCGGCGAAAGTTGAATCACCAGCCGCCCGTTAGTGTCATTCCGTTTCGTCAGGCTCACCTCCGACACTTTAAAGCCGTTGATGAATGCGCTCATTTTCGATGTGGCAGCGTCCAATTCCTGCGAGGCATGGCTGAATCGCACTTCAATGGAAGCATCGCTGGTCGGTTTCCAATTGTACGGAATGTCAATCGGAAAATATATGTCGTGCGAACCGATACCACGTACGCGGCGGTCATCGAACCCCAGTTCTGCGAAGGGGGTGCGGGTGGCATGTGCCGGAGCGAGCTGGGGAATCACCGTCACGGGGGCAGCCGTTGTGCCGGAAAGGTTTTTCCATGCCGAAGCCGTGGCGAGCATACCGGCGGCTTGCGTCAATTCCGTGTCGGTGTTGCCCGTAACGGTCAGTAGCAGCCGATTGGGGTTAAAGGGGGAGGGTGATTCCGTCAGGCCGGAGGCGGCATCGTTTAACAGCGGGTTGCGCCCTGCGCCCCCTATGGCGAAAATATGATTGTTCGCGGTGTCGGCGGAATTGAGTTGCCCCACCGGAACCGCCTGCAATGGCGGCTGTCCCCATCCGGCAGCCTGCCCCAGCGCAGCGGCAATCTCGGCGGCGGCGGTTAATTCCGCCTCTGATGGCGCGTCCGGCAGCACAAACAGCACGTGCGGGCTGTCGGCGAGCGTGGTCAAACTGGTGAACGGGCGCGGATACTGCCCCAAATTGGCGGGGATGGAGGTATCCACGGTTACCATATCCAGAAAACTGTCCGCATGAATCCGGGTCCACAAATTACTGCTGCTCATATCGCCGCAGCCTTTGGTCCGTAATCGCTGATTGAGCCGGAAGGTGAAGGTGTTTTCGCCGGAAATGAATGCCTCCGGCGGCAGGTTGATGGGGATGAAGGCACGGGTTGCGTTTTCCGGTGAAAGGATGATGTCTGCCACCGGCTCCGAATTCAACACAATCGTCAGCCCGGAAATTTCCGTCAGCAGTTTTTTGTCGTGTGACAAATCGAATTTGAGCGTGGCGCGTTCCACGGAACGTCCGGCGGGTAAATTGAAATGCACCGTGGATTGGTTGTAAATGGTGCGGAGCGTGAGCGTTTTTGCCCCCAACTCTTTAAAGGTTATGTTAGCCTGCACCCGGTGTTCCGGCGCCAGCGCAGGTGCGTCTGCATGGGCGGCGGCGGGCATTAGCAGTATGAGAAATATCAGCCAGAAAAGGCGGTAACGCATAAAATGTTCCTTTTAAGTTTTCTCTTTCCTTAATCTCCCTCTTTGAGGGGGGAGATAGGGAGAGGGGAGTATTCCCTACAATTTTTGCAACACGCCGGCGGCGCGGGTGGCGGGGCGTGAACCCGGTGCAACTTCCAGCACGCGCTGCAAATCGGTTTTCGCTTCGACGAATTTGCCCAACCGCCGGTACGCCAGCCCGCGATAATAGAGCGCCCAGCCGTCGGTGGGTTTGGCGGCAATGGCAGCGGAAAAACTGGCAATGGCGTGTTCAAAATCGGTGGTTTTGTATTGGGTCAATCCCAGATAATAGCTTGCGCCAAAATGGGCGGGGTCGAGCGTGCGCACGCGGGTGAAATCGGCGACTGCTTCGGCAAAATCCGCACGAGCATAATAGGCGCGTCCACGGGTGTACAGGATGGTTGTGTCGTCCGGCGTGATTTCTAGCGCGCGGTTGAAATCCTGAATGGCGGCGGGCAAATCGCCTTCATCGCGGATGAGCCGCCCGCGATAAAAATAGGCGCGGGCATCGGCGGGGTTTTGGGCGATAGCGGTATCCAAATCGGCGCGGGCGAGCTGTGTCTGTCCCGCTTTGTACCGCGCCAGCCCGCGCTGGCGGTACACGGCGATGAGCGTGCTATCTGCCTTCAGTGCGGCGGTAAAATAATCGGCGGCGGGAGCATATTGTTTTAGGTGATAGGCGCTCAATCCGGCATAATAAAATCCGTTGGCGCTACTGTAGCCGCCGTCAATTGCCGTGGAAATGTCTGTCATAGCGGCTTGATAATCTCCCTGCTGATAAAATGCCAACCCACGCTGATATTGCTGGGCGGGGGTGGGCGGCGTTGTTTCAAAAGCGTGCGTCATCGCTTGCGCAGCTTGCGCGTAATCGCCCTGATGGTATGCCGCCAGCCCCAGCGTGTATGTTGATGACACACCGCTTCCGAGCGTTTTTGCCTGCGCCAAATCGGCGGTAGCGGCGGCAAAATTGCCCCGGTGATATTCAATCAATCCCCGCTGGCGATACGCGCTGCCAAAATCGGGGGCGATGGCGATGGCGCGGTCAAAATCCGCCTGCGCCGCGACATCATCATTTAAATGGAACGCCGCCAGCCCGCGGTAAAAATAGCCGTTGGCGGTGTTCAGCCCGGCGGCAATCGCCGCGTCAAAATCCGCCCGCGCCGATTCATAATCCCCAAGCTGATAAAACGCCAGCCCGCGCTGATACTGCTGGGCGGGGGTCGGCGCGGCAGTGGTGAACGCCACCGTCATAGCTTCCACCGCCTGCTGAAAATCACCGGCGTGATATTGCACCAGCCCCAACCCATATTCAGCGGGCGCGCCCGCTAAATTGACTGCCGTCGCGAAATCTTGCTGTGCCAAATCAAGCTGCCCCAGCCGGTATTCCGCCAGCCCGCGCTGCCGGTATGCCCCGCTCATATCAGGGGAAAGCTCAATGGCACGGCTGAAATCCACCGCCGCGCGGGGAAATTGGTTCAGATGATATGCCGCCAGCCCGTGATAATAAAATGCATTGGCGGAATTGATGCCGTTGTTGATAGCCGTTTCGATGTCATTCAATGCCGATCCAAAATCCCCCGATTGATAAAACGCCAATCCGCGCTGATACCGCTGGGCGGGGGTCGGCGCAGAGGCTTTAAACGCGGCGGTCATTTCGGCGATGGCTTGCGGATAATTGCCCATCTGATACGCCGTCAGCCCGATGGCATACGCCACCGCATTTCCTGCGCCGAGCGCGCGCGCCTGCTCAAAATCGGCGCGGGCGGCGGCATAGTCACCGAGCCGGTACGCCGCCCACCCCCGCTGCCGGTACGCATTGCCAACCTGCGGGGCGCGGGCAATCGCCGCGTCGAAATCATCGGCGGCGGCGGCAAACTGCTGTTGATGATAGTGCGCTAGCCCGCGATAATAATAGCCGTTGGCGGTATCCAGTCCGGCGGCAATGGCTGCGTCAAAATCTTTTTGGGCGGATGGATAATCGCCGGCGTGATAAAAAGCCAGCCCGCGCTGGTACTGCTGAACCATACTCGGCGGGGTGAGGTCGAACGCAGTGGTCATCGTAGAGATGGCAGCCGCATAATTGCCGCGCCAGTAGTGCGCCAGCCCCAGCCAATATTGCGCCGACCCATCGGCGGGGTTCAGCGCAAGGGCTTGCCGAAAATCATCCACCGCCGAAACATAATCGCCCTGCGCGTAAAAAACCTTCCCCCGTCCGCGCAATATGGCGGCATCATTGGGTGAAAGTTTCAGCGCGTGATTGAAATTTTCCAGCGCCTGAAGATAATCTTTCTGCTGATACAATAGCGACCCGCGCGCGGCGAGACCGGCGGCATCGGCGGGGTTTTGCGCCAGCGCCGCATCCAAATCAGCCTGCGCCGGCAAAAAATCTCCCTGCGCTTGATACGCTTTTGCCCGCTGGATATACGCTGCCACATATTGCGGATTGCGTGCAATGACGGCGGAAAAATCGACGATGGCGGCGGCTGTTTTTCCTAATTTCAGCCGGGCGAGTCCCCGATTGTAAAATCCGCGTTGGGTGCGACTGTTGGCGCGAATCCCCCGCGAAAAATCCTGTTCCGCCGACTCAAAATCTCCCTGCCGGTAAAATGCCAGCCCGCGGTCAATGAATGCGCCGGAGAAAAACGGCGACAATTCCACCGCCCGCGATAAACTTTCCCGCGCGGAGTCGAGGTTGCCCAGATTGAGCTGGGCGCGCCCCAACCCCGCCCATGCGGACGGGTCATCGGGGGTGAGCGCCACTGCCTGCCGGAAATCATCCCGTGCGGCGGCGAAGTTGCCCAAATTCAGCCGTGCCCAGCCGCGCCCGCTGAAGGGTTCACCGTGGGATTGGTTTTGCGCCAGCCCCGCCGAAAATGCCGTTTCCGCCGCCGCCCAATCCTTGTTCCGCGCGGCGGCATACCCATCGGCAAAAAGGGACTGCGCGCTCGGCTGCGATGGCGCGGCAGTGGTGCCGCATCCCGCCAGCGCCCAAACCAGCAGCAGGAGTACCGGCAGATATTTGATTTTTAACCCGCTTTGCGAAAATGCCATACCTAAAATCTCCGGTAGTGGTGCATCAGTACGTGATATGTCATTGCGAAGCCCGTAGGGCTGAAGCAATCTCCGTGTTTGAATGGCGGAGATTGCTTCGCTTCGCTCGCAATGACATCTTGTATCACTGACTGTTTGACCACCACCCAATCTCTAGTCAAAAAACAATTTATTTCAGCACCAGCGGCAGGAATACGTTGAAGACCGGATTTCTGGCGTTGATATAGCCCGGTTTATTGACGATAAAACTGTCGGTTGAATTGTTAACGGTTAGAGTAACTTCATACGCTCCCGCACTGGTATAGGTGTGCTGCACGATGGGTCCGGTGGTGGCGGTGCTGCCATCGCCAAAATCCCACTGCCATGTGTCAACGGTATTGGTAGTGACGGCAGTGAAGGTTACGGTGATGGGTACTTCACCCGAAAGTTGATTCGCAGAGAAATTTGCTTGCGGTCCGGCAACGGGATTGTTGACCCAAATATAGTCGGTTTTTGAAATGACGGTTGAACCACCGGGACCGCTCACCGTGAGCGATACGCCGTAATTGCCGGGGGTGGTGTAATTATGGCTCGGATTTGCGGTGGTGGCGGTGCCGCTATCACCGAAATCCCACGCATAGCCCGTTACTGCGCCGGTGACAACGCTGGTAAAATTGACCGTGGCGGGGGCGCTGGCATTGGTGCGTGGGGTGCCGGAAAATTCGCCGCGCGGGGGTTCTGCGCTTAGCACGGAGATGGACGCGCCATCGTAATTGGAAACATACACTTTATCAGATTGGGCATCGTATGCCAGCGAACGGGGATTTGTACCGACCGCATGCGTGGCAGCTACGGCAGTCCCTTCAATGACACTGACGGAGTTGTCGAGTGTGTTGGTGACAAAGACCTGCCCGTTGCTGCCCACATCAATCCCTTCGGGACCCTGTCCCACCGGCACGGTAGCGATAACCGCTGTGCCGTTAATGATGGACACCGAATTACCGGAATAATTAGAAACATACACCCGACCACTGGCATCGACTGCCATATCTTCCGGTGCTGCGCCAACAGCCACATCGGTGACTTTTGCCAACCCATTAAACACGCTCACGTCGCCGGCAGCTTTATTGCTGACATAGATATAATGGTTGGTAGGGTTGTACAGTGTAAAACGCGGTTCGGTGTCTGCGGCGAGCGTCGCTTTCACCACCATTCCCTGCAATACCGAGACTGTATTGCCGTAGGTGCTGGCAACATAAGCGTATCCGGTGTTGGGGTCAATGGCAATGTGGCGCGGATTCACACCCACTACAACCGCGCCAATCACCGCATTGGTGGTCGTATTGATGACGCTCACAGTATCGCTGAACCAGTTAGCGGCATACAGCAAATTGTTAGCGCTGTCCAATGCCACGTAGATGGGACCTTTTTGTCCCAAACTGATGCGTGCAGTTTCATTGTATGCGGCATCAATCACCGATACGGATTTGCTGTCGAAGTTGGTGACATACGCGGTATTATTTGTCGGATTGATAGCCACCGCACGCGGATTGTGGCGTACTGCCACTTCTTTCACCAGCGACGTGCCATTGTATATCCGCACCGTATTCCCGCCGCGCATGGGCACATAGGCATAGCCGGTATTGGGGTTGATGGTGATGTGATTCGGATAATACTGCGCGGGAATGGTGCTTTCAACCGCCGTGCCGTTCAAAATGGAAATGGTATTTCCACCCCGATTGCCGACATATATTTTGTGGGTGGTCGGGTCAATTTGGATGGCTTGCGGGGCGTCGCCTACGCCGACGGTTGCCGCCACCGTCACCGCGACGGTGCTGTCGGGGGCGTTGCCATTCAAAATGGTGATCGTGTCGCTGTATGCGTTAGCAACATACACCAGATGGGTGGTGGGGTCTACCCGCACACGACGGGGATAATTGCCCACCCGGAACCAACTTTGCGGCAGCGCGCGACCATTTAATCGCAATGCATTCAAGCTGTCGCCGCCGGTGTTCAATACGTAGGCATTATTATTGCCCCGGTCGGCGGTGATGGCGGTGGGGCGGGTGTTGACGGCGAAGGTGCGTTTGACGGTGCGGGTTGCGCTGTCAATCACCGTCACGCTGCCTTTGGTGGTGAGGGTGTCGCTGTAGGTGTTGACCACATAAATGTAGCCGCTGTTCGGGTTGAACGTCAGGTCGGTGGGGCGAATGCCGCCGCTGGATAGGGTGCTGACCACCGTTGTTCCGTTTGCCCCGCCAATGATGGTCACATTGTTGCTCAAAAGATTGGTCACATACACGTCGCCGTAATTTGTGGATGCAGGGTCATCGTTCACCACAATTACACTGGGGTGATTGCCCACCGGTACAGTGGCAATCACGCTGGGACCGTTAATGACTGAAACGGTATCGCTGATAGTATTGGCAACATATACATAATGATTCTTGGGGTTATATTTCAGGTTTGAGGGACGATTGCCGACCGTAATGTCTGCGACTTTGGTTGTGCCATTGATAACGCTGACGTTATCTGAAGCTTTATTGGCGACATATATACGGTGGTCACTGGCGTTATAGGCGATACCGCGCGGACCACTGCCCACCGGCACGCGGGCAATCACCGTGGAGCCATTGATGACTGACACATCATCAGTATTGTTATTGGTGACATAAATGTACCCGTTGGAAGTGTTGTACGCCATCGCATACGGTTCCAGCCCGCTGCCATTGGGCAACGAAACAGTTGATACCGTTCGGGCGCCACTGGCAACAGCTTGCGTGTCCCGTGGCGCGGATGCGCCGGCAGTTGCCGCCAACGCCATCAATAGCGCCAATGTCAGGGCGAGCGCCGCCATCAAAACCCATGCCAGTGATTTCAGACGGGATATTGCAGATGCGTGGAAATAAGAACTCATGTATTTCTCCTCCATAATCGTGTTAATTGTTTGATGAACTATTTGATGACCAATGGCAAAAAGATGCGCCAAGCGGTTTGTGCCGGCGCAGAATTGGATAATTGCGATATATTACCTTCGTTGTCGCGGGTTTTGATGGCGAAATATACGGGATTGGGCAGAGGACCCGTCACGGTGAATGTTTGCACGGTTCCTCCAATTTGCGGTGCAGGTGGAGAGGCTATGGTGGAAAGGCTCGTCGGGAGTGACCAAATGTCAATCGGCGAACCGCTGTATAAAATATCATATTGCGTCGCCGTGCCGACCATGCCACTGTCACCCGGTGCTGTCCAACGCAAATCTACCCCGCCATCGGTGCGCCACATCGCGGTCAGCGAATCAATTGGCGCGGGCGGGGTGGTGTCATTCACCCCCTGCGTTACCGAAGCGGTGTGCCCCGCCAAATCGGCGACTTCTGCCGTAAGGGTGGCTGCATCAGTCCCGTTTAGAGTAAAATTTGCCGTTAACTCATATTCCACGGTGGTGGTGCTAAAATGAGAGGGTTGCAATTCGACCCCGTTGGCAATTAATGTGTCTGCCCCGGTGGGCGTTCGTTGGTTAAAATCAACCAGTTTTTCATCAAGCACGGCGCCTGTCGTTCTATCGCGCAATGTCACCGTGATGGCGTTCACATCCAACTCGGTGCGGGCGGCGGTGATGACCAACGACACCGTCGGGCTATAAATGGGGTCGCTATTCAACCAGCCGATGCGAATGGTTGGCGTGGTCACATCGGTGCGGGGCAGATAATCCATTGGATTGCGGGTAGAGGTGGGATAGTTGCTGGCGGTCAGCCGAATTTCAAAATGCAAATGCATAAATTCAGTGGTGCCGGTATTGCCCACCGCGCCGATAACCTGCCCCTGCGTGACGGTATCGTTCACTGCCACCGCTGTACTGTTTAAATGCAGATATGCCGAATACAAATTCATTGTAGGGTGATAGACCACCACCGCCAAGCCGGAACTGGTAGAGAGCCAGCCCACTTCTGAAACCACCCCATCGGTGATGACATGCACCGGGGTATTTTGCGGTGCGGGCAAATCCATTCCGGGATGATAATCATAGCGGCTGTGTGACGCTTGCCAGCGCGGACCAAACGGTGACGACGCGGTATCGGGCGTGGATGTGCCGGACAGGGGCCAAATGAGCGATTGGCTCTCGATGGTGGTCGGAGATTGAGCCAGCGCAGGTTGTAGCCCAAGGATTGCCAAAAACATTGTTGTGGCGGCAAGCAAGATGGTAAAAATTACGGCAGAAATTACGCGCGGCATAGGTTTCAATTTCCCTTTCAAAAAATGGGTCATATGGTTACATTCAAGATTGGAACATAGCCATCGTTGGTGCAGGGTATATATGATACCCACTATAACAAAAAGTTGAGTGTTTGTATTTAAAGGGAGGTTAAATAATCTTAAATCTTCCTTAAATAATCACTCACCTGACGCAGTCACGGATTTGACAAAATCGCAATGACTGAAATTGTTGTCAAAAACCTAAAAATCCGGATATTCCCCATCCTCCCTGTGTCCCCCCTCCCCCAAATTTGGGGGACGCGAAGCGGTTTCTTTATCAGGGGGTCAGGGGGAGGGGGAAAAATTACAACCGGACATATCTTGAATTTGTCAAATTTCAAACTGCGTAACGTCAGATAATCAGTCTTAAATTATAGACGGAAGATTTTTGAAAAAGATACGGGCTTTTAGGAGAATTATGGGTAAATAAAAATTTACGGGTCTTTGGGAATTTAGGGGGTTTGTCATTGCGAGACGTGTTTTTTGCGCCGAAGCAATCTCCGGTTACGCTCACGGGGAGTAATTGTTCACCCCCCTCCAACTTCCCCCTCGTGAGGACAAAGCCGTTAAGTTAGTGGCTGATAGCCCCCCAGAGGGGGGAATTTTGCTTCTTTCTCCCCCCTCTGGGGGGCCGGGGGGGCTTAACTTAATGCCATTGCCTCGTGAGGAGGGAGAGTTTTTGAGCTTCCCCCCGTGAACGGGGGGATTGAGGGGGGTGGGGAGTGAATGGTTACCACGGGGATTGCTTCGCTGCGCGCGCAATGACATTTTACCTGTCCCCCCCGGATTCCGGTGAGCCAACTCTTTTTGCAATAGATTGCATCGGCGGTGAGCGGATGATAATCGCGTTCATTATGTTACCTCCTTCCTTCTGTGAGGATGTTATTTTTCTAACTGCGCGGGATACATCACGTGTTCATAGGGCGTGCCATCCCACATGATGTACGGTCCGCCGTTTGTGGGGTCGGTGGAGATGTAGGTTGAGTCGAAGCAGTCCGGGTAAAGAATCATCACGTGCGGGGGTGAAATGACCCAGTCTGCGCCATCCGGCGGGGCGGTGGCGTACGGGTCGGTGTTGCTGGCATCGCCGCCGCCTTGCAGCATGTAGGCAATGCCCGGTTTGGTGGTGTTGGGTTCAAGCCCGTTGGAGAACTTGAGATTCCAGTCCAGCCAGACTTCATCGCCGCACATGGGGTCATTGACGGGCGAGGCATCCCAATCGGGCCAGCAATACCAGCCATTATCCCCTTCGCGCAGGACGATAAAGTTGCCGTTGTCGTCGAGCGCCAAATCCATCACGGTGGCGTGGTCAGCCAGTTCCGCGGGGAGCGCGCTGAGCGCGTTGGCTATTTTGTCGGTGGTGAAGGGAATTTGTTCGCGCACGGTGGGAATCATAATGTGCTCATAGGGGGTTCCATCGCTCATAATCCACGGGCCGCCGTTGAACGGGTCGGTGGTGTAGCCATCCGTATCGGACAGATTGGGGAAGATGACGATGACGTGCGGCGGGTAGGTTTCCCACACGAGGGGGTCGGCATTCCAGTCGACGGCGTCGCCGCCACCTTGCAGCATGTATGAAAATGCGGGCGTGGGGATGGAGAAACTGCCGTCGCCGCCGTCATAGCCAAAGGCGGCATCATTCCAGCGTTTGCCCAACTCATCGACACAAATCGGGTCGTTCATCGGAGAGTCCGCCCAAGCCGGGTCACATTCCCAGTTGTTGCTGCCCTGGCGCAACATCACCCAATTGCCGTCTACCGTGCCGTAAATCGTCGCGTTTTTGACAATATCGGGCGGGGCGGCGCTTTCGGCATTTGAAATTTGCGCGGCGATACTTTGGGCATTATCCCCTTTGGGAATACACAGCTTGTCGCCTATCTCAATTCTATCGGGGTTAGCGATGTGTGCGTAGCTGGAATCCTGGTCGGCAGCCAGATTTGTGGCGGCAACAATGCTTGGATATTCCATCATATCGCCAAAATAATGGTCGGCTATTTTTGAAAGCCAGTCGTTGGCTTGAACGCTATAATCATCGTCGCAGGATGGGACATCCGCCCGAACGGGCAATGCGGTCAGACTATAAATGACGATAATGGTAGCCAGTAAACATAATTTTTTAAACATTTGCTTATCCCT
>CAYZQQ010000046.1:0-14085 GCA_964480075.1 uncultured Anaerolineaceae bacterium | reverse complement strand
CACCGCTACCCCGACCATCGCCAGCAGTTGCCGCCAGAATTGCACCAGCAGCGGCGATTGTCCGCGCCGCCATGCGGCAATCGCTTCCGCACCCAAAAAGAACACCAGCGTCACCGGCAGTACTCGCCCCGCCAAATAGGTGACCATCGCCAGCCCGGTGAATCCCCCCGCCCACAGAAAATCAACAGTGCGGCGGGTGCGCAATCCACGCCACAAAAAACCGAATGCCAGCGCTTCGACCACCGGCAGCGCCGCCGCTCGAAAGGCGATTCGGCTGAGCGACACATGCCAAAATGCCGTCGCCAGCCCGAATGCCGCCAATAATGGTACCAATTTCCATCCGAAACCGTCATCCGGTTCGGGAAAAAACAATTGCCGCGCCAGAAAATAAGTTGCGCCCACTGCCGCGATGCCCATCAGCGCGGCATATAGCCGCAGTGCCAGCGGGGTGATACCAAACAGCCAGAATAGCGGCTGGGTGAGATATGCCATTAGCGGTTCTTTGCCGCCGCCGATGTCCCACCAGATTTTGAAATTGCCGTGCGCCACGTCCAGCGCGGCGATGCCGTTGCCCGCTTCATCGAAATTGAGCGCAGGGGGCAACGAATCAAGCATCCACAGACGAAAAACCGCCGCGACGACCAGCACGGTCAGCATGGGCGCTATTCTTTTCAGCGAAAGTTTTTTCGTCATTTGCAATGTGACCCAACTATCATAATATGCCCCAATGTCATTCCCGCGAAAGCGGGAATCCATAGTTTTGTGCTGTGGATACCGGATATTTCCCTTCAGGAAATTCCGGTATGACAATGAAGTCCGTGAAATTTGTGAAAATTTGTGGCTGAATTTTGGTCACACAAAAAACTTCATCGCATTCATGGCGAAATTGTCACCGGGGCGACTGCAATCGGTCCCGCCAGCACGGCTTGCGTTTCGGCATTATAGACCACCACCGCCACCGAATATTCCCCCGGTGGTGCATCGGCGGGCAGGGTGAGCGGGTGGGTATCCTGCACATAATCGTTCACCCGCCACTGCGATGTGGGCAGCAGTCCGGCAGCGGGTTGGCTGTCGTGCTGGGCGACCACCGTGCCGTCTGGCGCAATTAGCCGCACCGATATGGCGTAATTATTGCGCGGGCAAACGGTGACGGGGTTGTCTTCCACCACCGTGTCGAAGCACGCGCCAGCGTCGTTTTCGATGGGGGGCAGTGCGTGCCAGAAAAGGTCAATCGTCACTGCACCGTTTTCCGGCGGAGCGATATGGTAGCCTGCCAGCCGCATAATGTCGCCGAAACCGATGTTAATCAGCGTACCCCGGTCGGGCACATCGGAGGAAATGAGCGGCTGGTTGGCAAAAATCCACGCATACGGCACGCCGTGAATGGTGATGACTTTTTCCGGCTGACGCGCCATAAACGCGCGCACAATTTCCGGCGACGGGGCGAGTCGCTGCTGCTGGGCGCGATATATGATGACATAATCGGCGCGCAGGGCGACATCGTTGGTGTAAAAATTTTCGCCGCGCCCTTTAAAATAGGGCAAAAACGTCTGCGACGGCGTGGACGCCACAAACATGTTTTCGGCATTCGGCTTTTGGTTCAGATATGCCGCCGCCTGCGCCATTCCCTCGCCCCAACCGACGAGGGTGGTTTCCACCGCGCGGGGCAATCCGCCCATTAGCGGGTTGAAATACGCCAGAAAATACGGATACCACGGCAGCGCGATAGCGGCTTGCGCCGCCACCAAAATCGCTATGCCCCATTGCACAACTTTGAACTTTGAACTTTGAACTTTGAACCCAAAAAACACCCTCGCCCAGCCGAGTACCGCCAAAATATCGAGTAGCGGGAACACGGGCAGCAGATAGCGGTCTTGCTTTTTGGGGCTCAAATCACCGAACCAGAAAAATGCCAGCACAACCAGCCACAAAATCAGCACCAACCAGCCCATCCGGCGATTTTTTCGCCACAGAGAGAAACCCGTCACTGCGCTGAGCGCTGCGCCGATGCTGGTCAGTGGTGTCAACCGGAAGGGGACGACCGTCGGATAAAACCAAAATCCGGGATTTTTGCTGGGCTGCCCCATAAAAAATACCAGATGCCCCTCATCCACTTTGCCAAAGGTTTCGTGCAGCATCCGCTGAATGGTGCCGACGGGGTCAACCCACATGGCGGGAAAAAGCGCCACAAACACCCCCAGCGCAATCGCGCCCCACAGCAGAATGTCCAGCGCCCGCCGCCGGGTGTGCCCCGCATCGAAACGCCCGGTGCGCCACCACCGCCACGCCCATTCGCCGCCGATGGTTGCCACGGTGAGCACGGCAATCAACTGCCCCGGCGCTTTGGTCAGCGCTGCCAGCCCGCCCGTCACCGCCGAGAAAACCAGCATTTTCCAGCCGCCATCACGGAGATACAGCAACAGCGCTAAAATGGACACCCCCATATAAACCGAAACGGACGCATCGCCGTGAACTACCCGCGAGTGCGCCAGAAAAAACGGGTCAAAAGCGATGACCAACGCCGCACCCGCCGCCAGCCAGCGGGCAGTGGGGTCGGTACGTTGCGGGTCGAACCATCGCCGCAGCAGAAAATAGACCAACGGCACAAACAGCGCGGTCAGCACGGCATACGGCAATCGCACCGCCACCAGCACGTGCCGAATATCGCTATTCAGAAATGCGGAAAACGATTGCGCCGTCGCGCCGGTGAGTCGTTCTGCCAGCCACTGTCCCGCCAGCCCGATACCATCTGCCCAACTCATCGTCATACCGGGGTAAAAGTGCCAGTATGTCTGCCGAAAGTCGCCGCGCAAAAAAGCCTGAATTACCCCGCTGCCGGCAGTAAAAATAATCGTCGGCTCATCCGTGGTGATGAACCGCCCCAGCCCAAACACGCGCGGCAGCAACGCAATAAAAAACAATCCCACCGGCAGCCAAATATGTTTTTGGGTTATTGGTTCAGCGTCATTCGTCATTCGCTATTCCGTATTGTGTGAATTGTGTGAATTGTGAAATTTTAAACCTGAAACCCCTTTTTGAATTTTTCATTTTTCATTTTTCATTGATTTCGCCACCCGGCGATACACGTCCACATATTGGGCGGCAATATAATCCCACGAAAATTGTTCGGCGGCAATTTTGCGGCTTTCCTGCCCCATGCGGCGGCGTTCCACCGAATTTTCAATGAGCCGCCGCAGGCGGTCAGCCAATTGCACCGCATCGCCCACCGGAACCAGATAGCCGTCCACCCCATCCCGCACCAATTGCTCCATCCCCGGTGCCGCCGTGCCGACCACCGGCAGCCCGCACGCCATCGCTTCCAGCACGGTGTTGGGCATGCCTTCCCAACGGGTCGCCGTGGTGAAAATATCGGCGCGGCGATACACTTCCACCAGATTTTCGCGTTCCACCCAGCCGGAAAATGTGACCACCCGGTTCAGCCCGTGGTCAATTACCATTTTTTCCAATTCTGACCGCTGTGCGCCATCGCCGACCATTTCCAGCGTGAAAGGCGGCACAGCCATTTTTTTTAGCAGCGAGACGGCTTCCAGCAGCACCCTCGGCGATTTTGACGCCACCAGCCGCCCGACATACAACAGGCGCACCGTGTCGGACGGTGTTTTGTCCAGCGGCGGGCTAAATTTGCTCAAATCAATGGCGTTGGAAATCACTTCGATGGGGACGGGCGCGCTTTTTTCGGCGTGGGCGCGCAGCCCGTTGGAAACCGATACCACCGCATCTGCGTCTTTCAGCAATCCCCGAAACACGGGGCGCAACACTTTGTATGCCGTGGCGAACCGTTTCACTTCATCGGTGGGCACATCCGCCCCGCGCAACGAAATGATGTACGGGATGCGGTGGGTTCGCTTCAGCACCCAGCCGATGGGACCATCGGGAATGGCAAAAAAGATGTGCACCACATCCGGCTGAAATTGCCGCAGATGGCGCACGTTGAACCACAGCGCACTGGCAACAAACGTGCCCATTTCCCAGATGGTGGAATAATCAAGCCGCCGCCGTGCCACCGGCACCCGCCGCACTTCCACCCCGTTGATGAATTCGAGCGGTTTCAATCCGCGAATGGGACTCATCAACTCCCATGTCAGCGCGGTATTGCGCAGAATGAATCCAATCAGCAGCAACAGGGTGCCCAAAAGCGTAAATCCGTGGTCGCTGATGTCTTTCCCAAAATTGATTTTGATGTATGCCAGATAAATCCAAAAACCGACTCCCGCCATCAACGCCAAATTGCCAAACTGGCTGTACAGTTGAGTGGGGCGCGCCGTCACCATCCGCACCGTGTGCCCCAACTCCACTAATTTTTCGGCGACTTTTTGGCTGGCTTTGCCGCCACCCGCGCCAATCGGGGGAAATTCATAATTGACAATCAAAATTCGCATGAAACGTTATAGCCTCATTCCAAAATTTGCACGGTTCCAATCTGCGCCGAAACCAAATCATTGCGGGTGGTCGGCGCACCAATTGCGGCGATGGAATCGCCGGTAGCGCCATTGTACACCACCGCTTCCAAGGTGACCATCCCGCGCGCGCCGCTATCGTTCAATGGCAGCAAAAACACGTTAATCGCCTGATTGAGCGCGGGGGCATCCACTGACCATGCCGAGGTGCGGAAATGGCGGTCATTCAGAATATATTTGTCCGATTGCGCCAGCACACGCCCGTCCATCGCCCGTAATCGCAACGAAATTTTGTAGTCCACCGCAGTGGGTTGTTGTAGCGACAGATGTACCGTCGCCCAACCGAAACCGCCCGCCGGAACAGACTCGCTGAACGCCAGCCCGTTAAGCCGCAGCACATTATCAAAATTCACATCGGCGGGGGGCAAATCGGCGGGCAGGCTGAACGGCGCATCCGACAGCGCCCACCACTGCACCCGATAGCCGCGAAACTGTTTTTCGCCCTGCGGCGCGCCCGCCTGCTTCCACAGCAAAAACGGAATCACCCCGCGCGGGTCGGTATCGCTCTCCCGCCATGTCACCCAATAGAACCGATTTTTGCCGCGCGCTTTGGCGTTCAGCACATCGGCGGCAGTATGCACATCCACAAACAGATAGTCGGTGGGCGCGGGGATGCGGTCGGCATAATAGTGGAACGGGTGCGGCACATCCACCAGCACGATGTCCGCCGGGGTAGTTTCCGCCGCCAGCCAGTTTGTCACCCCCGCCGAATCGTCTTTAAAAAACGTTTCATCGGTGAAATAGCCGTGCAGTCCCAACACAAATATCGCCGCCACCGCCAGCCCCATTGCGGTGGCTGCCCGATTTTTCGGCGCGAAAGCCAGCCCCATCAACAGGAAAAGCGCCGGGGTGGCCAGCATCATATAGCGCGGTTCGTATGACGGTCGGATTTGCAGAACGATGAAATACAGCGCCAGGGGAACGATGAATAATGAAAAATGAAAAATGAAAAATGAAAAAGGCGAACTGCCCTCCCACAACTTTGAATTTTGAATTTTGAATTTTGAATTTTGAATTGCTATTCCGGCGATGACGAAAATCGCAATCGCCCACAGAAATGGCGCCGCGCGAATGGGGTCAAACGCCAGCCCGATGGTATATGCCTGCCAACTGTGCGCCACAAAATAGCCGAGCGTCGGCGGTTGCAGGTTGGGGTTGGCATATCCGGCAATTTGGCGCGACGCAATCCACAGTTGCGGCGAAAAGAGCGCCAGCGCCCCCAACTGCCCGCCCAGCCATACCGCTCGGCGCGATTTTTCCTGCCAGCGGGCAATCGCCCAGCCGAGCCACAACAGGTTTTCCGCCGCCAGCAGGAACAGGGTGAAATAGTGGGTATACAACGCCGCCGCCGTGGCTATCGCGTAAAATATGGCATTCCGCCGCGCCGATGCCCGCCGCCCGAATATCACTTCCCACTGAAAATAAATGCTCGCCAGCGCGAAGAACGTCACCGCGGCATACATGCGCACTTCCTGCGCATAAGCCACATAAAACGGCGACAGCGCCGCCAGCCAGCCCGCCGCCAGCCCGACCCGCCAGCCGCCCATTCGCCGCCCGAATCGCAGCAACAGCGCCACGGTCAGCACGCTGAACGCCAGCGACAGGTATCGCAGAGAAAATTCGCTGCGCCCGGCAATCGCCATCCAGCCATGCAGAAGGACAAAAAAGCCCGGCGGATGCACATCCATACCGGGCAGGGTGGGAATTTGGGCAATCGACGCGGATGCCATTTGGATGCTGTGCCCTTCGTCCCACCAAATGCTCTGAAAATCCAAGTGGAATATCCGCACCGCAAACGCGAGCAAAATTAAAAATGTAACCTGTAAAATGTAAAATTGTTTTTCCTTTTGCATTTTGCCCTTTACATTTTTAATTGATTGGAATCGGCTCACCGAGCACGGGCGCAGGACGCTGCAAAACGACATCCAGCGCGGCGCGCAAAGTTGCCGCCAGTTCTCGCGCCGATGACCACCCCAGCGCACCGTAACCATACCACTGCCGGTCGGCAGACACACCCGCCGCATCCAACCCCAGTGCGCGGCAGGTAAAAATCGCCCGCGCCAAATGGAAATCCTGCGTCACCAAAATCGGCGCATCCACCCGAAAAATATCACGGGCGCGGTAGCAGGTGTCATACGTGCGTCGTCCGGCATAATCGGGTTGAATATCTGCGGCGGGCACACCGTGTTCGATGGCATATGCCATCATCGCCGCCGGTTCGTTATAATTTTCAAATCGATTGTCGCCGCTCATGAGTATTTTCTGCACTTTTCCGGCGCGATAGAGTGCCACCGCCGTTTCGATGCGGTCGCGCAGCATAGCGCTCGGTGTGCCATTCGGATACACCTGCGCCCCGAAAACGATTGCCACTCGCCGGGCGGGAACTTCATCCGCCGGAAATGTGTACCGCGCCGCATAGCGCACCATCACCCAGCGCCACGCCAGCGTCAGCAGCACCGCCGTCACTCCCGCGCCGATGACGACCCGTAGCACTTTTCGGAGGCGGGCAACCGCTGCTTTTCGTTTCGGCGGCTGTTCAGCGATGCTCATAATTCTTCGCGGACAGTGTAAATCGGCTTGTCTTGCGATTCAAAGTATACGCGCACCATCAACTCGCCGAGCAACCCCATACTGATGAGCTGGATGCCGACCACCACCAGCAGCACCGCCATCAGCAGCAGCGGTCTCTCTGAAAGGGAAACATTGTACAGCAGTTTTATCACCGTGAGATACACCCCAATCCCGACCCCCGCCAGCACCGAAATAAGCCCCCACGCGCCAAAAATGCGAATCGGGCGGGTGGAATAGCCCAGCAGAAAACGCACGGTCATCAAATCGAGCAGCACGCGGAAGATGCGCCCTGCGCCATATTTGCTGGTTCCAAATTGGCGGGAACGATATTTCACCGGCACTTCTGCCACTGTCACCCCGAACCAACTGGCGATGGCGGGCACAAAGCGGTGCATATCGCCATACAGTTTGATACCCTTCACTACTTCATTGCGATAGGCTTTCAGCGAACAGCCGTAATCATGCAGATAAACGCCGGTGGTTTTGGAGATGAGCCAATTTGCGGTCGCCGAAGGGATTTTGCGCACGATGAACGATTTCAGCCCCTCCTGCCAGCGTTCCACCCGCCAGCCGCTCACCACATCGAACCCTTCATCCATTTTTGCCAGCAATTTAGGAATGTCGGCGGGGTCGTTTTGCAAATCGGCATCCATGGTGATGACCACATCGCCGCGCGCGCGGTCAAACCCGGCAGCGAAGGCGGCCGTCTGCCCAAAATTGCGGCGGAAGCGAATGACATGCACGCGGTCATCCTGCGCTTGCCATGCCTTCAACGCCGCAAACGACCCATCGCGGCTGCCATCATCCACGCAGATAATTTCGTAGCTTTTGCCGGTGACTTCCAGCGCGGGGGTCATTTCGGCAATTAAGCCGGGGATGCTTTCTTTTTCGTTATAAATGGGTAAAACAATACTCAAATCGAGTGGGTCATTTTTCATTTTTCACTCTTCACTTTTCATTGCCTGAGTGCCGCGCCACAGATACGCCGCTCCCCCCAGTAATCCGGGGATGACATTGCCGATAAAATAGACCAGCAGCGACAGGCTGAGCGCCACTGCCGGCACCACACCCACCTGCCCAAACAAATAGACATACGCGCTCTCGCGCACCCCCAATCCGGCAAACGAAATGGGTAAAATCAGCACGATGGACGCCAGCGGCACAAAAACCAAATAGTATTCCAGCGCAATTCTGGTGCCGAGCGCCGTGCCGATGGAAAAATTCATACCAATGAGCGCCGCGCTGAGCAGCAACGAAAATCCGTATGCCCGTGCCAATGTGCGCAAATTGTAATCCTGAAACGACTGAAACAGCCCGCTGATGAATTTCACATCGGTCAGCGTGCGGAATAGCGAAATTCTCCGCAACGCATTATACACAGTGGTATCAATGAGCAAAAATGCCACCACTGCGATGCCCAAAATTGCCACCACCGCGGTGACGGCAATTTGCAGTGGCACGGCATTCCAGCGAAAGACCAGCGCCACCAGCGCCAAACTCAGCGAGCCGAACAGCCCGACCATACGGTCCACCAGCACACTGGTCACGGCGTCACCGGCGCGGTCGCTGTGACGGTTCAGTTCCATCATACGGATGGCGTCGCCGCCCAGACCGCTGGGCAGCAGGTTGTTGAACAGAAATCCCACAAAATAAATTTGGGTCAATTCCCAAAATGGCACACGCACTGCCAGCGACGATAGCAGCACATGCCAACGTTTTACCCGTGCCAGAATCCCCGCCAGTGAGAATGCCAGCGCCACAAACAGCCAGCCGATTTGGGCGTTTGCCAGCACGGCTTTTAATTTTTGCACGTCGATTCCGCGCAAAATCCAATAAATCAGCGCCACACTGATGACAATTTTAAGGATATTGAAAAACTGTTTTCTATTCACACAAAGATTCCTGTCAAACCTTAGTTCGGTTTTTCTGTCATTCCAGACTTTTCCAAAGGAACCTATCCGAAATCCATAGTTCTTTATGGATTCCCGCCTGTGCCCGTTGTTCGGGTGCTTTCGCGGGAATGACATTTGAGTACCTTTCGGAAAAACATTATTCTCGTTTTGAAAGAATAACTCCGAACCCAGTTTATTGAAAATGGACACTCACACCCGGTAGACATTTGTTGTTTGGTGCGCAATTTCGTGCCAATTAAATTGCTCGGACAGCGATTTTGCCCCTGCGGAGAGTCTCACCCGCAATGCGGAACTTTTTGCCAACCGCATCACCGCCGCCGTCAACACCGGGACATTGCCGGGCGGCGCCAGCAGCATGGTTTCATTTGCCACAATTTGCGGCAGTGAATGCACCGGTGCGGTGGTGACCACCGGCACGCCGTGCGCCAGCACTGCCAGCAGGGTTGTGCGCCGAAATGAAACGCCATCGACATACGGCAACACCGCCACATCTGCCGCCAGCAAATGCGCCGACACATCAATGAGCGGCACAAAACCGGTGGCGATGATACGGTCTGCCAGCCCCCGTTCAGCAATCATCCGGCGCACACGGCGAGCATATTCGGCATTGGCGGGGTCGCTATCGCCCACATCGCCGCCAACCATCAGCAATCGGGCATCTACATTTTGCCGAACCAGTGCATCCAGCACGGCAATCAGGGTTTCGCCGCCTTTGCTTTCGTTTAAAAAACCGAAATATACCATCACCAGCGAATCCGGGTTCACGCCCAGTTTCGCTCGCCACGCCGAACGGTCGTACGCCGGTGGCGGCGCAACCGGCACATTATTTCCCAGCGGAATTTCAAAAACGTGTGCGCCCCACGGGTATGCGCGCAGGGTAGCGGTATCTTCGGCATTGGTACAGATAACGGCATCGCTGTGTTTTGCCAGCGACAGCATCGCGCGCCAGCGCAGGTTTCCGGCTTTGGGAAACAGGTACGGGACGCGCAAATCGTGAAAGGTGGTGACAATTTTGGGGCAATGGGGAAATCGGCGCAGATACCACGGCAGCCAGTTGACCCAGCCCGTCAAATCGAATGCCGCTGCCTGATATTGAATGTGCAACACGTCGGTGGGATGCGCCGCCAAAAACCGCCGAATCTCACGCCAACTACGCCAGCCCCACCCGGATAGCGCGGGAAACACGGGTACATCCGGCGGAGCGGCAATTGCATCTGCGGGATATTTGCGGCTGATGAGCACGGCGGGGTCGGCATTCAGCGGTTTTAGATTTGCCGCGAGCCGAGCGGTATAATCGGCGATACCGCCCTGCATGGGGGGATATTCGCCGGTGAGAAAAGTTACGCGGGTCATGCCGTTATTTTCTTTCACAGAATCATCGTTCATACGGTTGACAATTGGCTGTCAAACCTCTACAATTTCCATATATTATGAGGTGAAGTATGACAGTCCAAACGGTATCAGATTTAAGTATTGATGAATTTAAATCGCTCATCAAAAAAACGATTATTGAGACGCTGGCAGAAATGATGGTTGACCCTGACCAGAATTTGGAATTGAATCCGGTCATTGTGCAACAATTGAAAGAATCCGCAGACGCACTAGAAAACGGGATAGAAACTACTTCCGCCGATGAACTTGTCGCCGAATTGGGCTTGGAATGGTAGTTAATGTATTCGGTTGAATTTCTGCCCACTGCAAAAGATGATTTGACCGCACTGGATAAAGTGGTCGCCCAACGAATCTTGAGAAAAATTCGATGACTGGTAGAAAATTTTGAACAACTCACGCCACAACCATTAGCCGGAAATTGGCACGGTTTTTTCAAGCTTCGTGCCGGAGATTACCGTGTCATTTATACACTAACCTCGTCTCCGGCTACCATCATCTTCATCCATTTTATAAAACACCGCCGAGAAGTTTACAAATTATAATCCCGCTCACAACAATTTTAGCAGGTTTGCGTAGGCTGACATCCGCTCTTGACGCAGAATTCGCTTGTGTCCCATCAGCCATTTGGCGGCTTCGGTCGCCCATTGGATACCGGTGGTAAGGCGCAAAAATTGCCGAATTGCCCACGCCCATCGCCCACCGAACCATTTTTCGGCATAGCGGATTTTACTGCGCTGAAACCGTGCCATCCGCGCGGCAACCACTTGCTCACTTGATTGCCCTTCATAATGAACAACTTTCGCGGTGGGCAAATAATGGATATTCCATCCGGCATCCGCCACCCGCCGACACCAATCCGTTTCTTCAAAATACATAAAAAAGGTTTCATCAAAGCCGCCAACCTGTGCCCAAACCTCCTGACGCATCAGCAGCGCGGCACCGACCGCCCAATCGACGGGTATGGAAACGGCGGGGGAAATATCGTCAAACCGGTAGCGGGCGGCGGCACGATTGCGGGGAAACCACTGTTCCAGCAGGGTACTTTCCCACACCATGCTGGCGGGGGTGGGGAATCGGCGGCGGGATGATTGGATGGAACCCTCTGCCCACAGCAGTTGCGGCGCCACCACGCCAACCTGCGGATGCGCCGACAGATAATCGCGCAGAAGGCGCAGTGCATCGGGATACAGCTGGGTGTCCGGGTTCAGCAAGAAGATAAAATCGCCGGTAGCGCGCGTGACTCCCACATTGTTTCCCCGCGCAAAGCCGAGATTTTCGTGGCTGGCGATGAGTGTCACCTGCGGAAATTCGGTGCGCACCATTGCCGCGCTGCCATCACCAGAGGCGTTATCCACCACGATGATTTCGGGCGGTGCGTCAACATCGCCGGCGACGATTGACCGGAGGCAATCACGCAGGTAATCTTTTACATTCCAGTTGACAATGACAATTGATAGACTCATGGCATAAAAAAGAAGCAGGAAGTGAGGGCGAAATTTGCTCCCTTACCCCCTACTCCCGGCTTTTGCGAACGCTAAATATCGCGTGCCACCGCATAATCGGCGATATATGCCAGCGCTTGCCGATAGCGGTTGTCCGGCAAAGCATTCAGCGCATTTTTTGCCTGTGCGGCAAACCGCCGCGCTTCGTCCAGCGCCGATTTTAGGCTGCCGGATGCACGAATTTCCGCCACAACTGACTGAATTTCGCTATCGATGGGGTGCATGCGCGCCACAGCTTTATGCACAATGGGATGTTCGGGATGGGTTTTGAGGAAATGGAGTACGGGCAGGGTGACGATTCCCTGTCGCAAATCGTTGGCGACGGGTTTACCCAATCGTTCTTCTTCCCCTTCAAAATCAAGAATATCATCAACTATCTGAAACGCCATTCCCAAATAGTAGCCGTAATCATTCAGCGATTCAATCAGCGGTTCCGGCAGTTCTGCCAAAATGCCGCCCATTTTGGCGCTGGCGGCAAATAGCGACGCGGTTTTAGCGAAAATACGCTGATGATATTCTTCGAATGTGGGCGGAATGGCATGATGTCCGTTGTTAAAAAGTTGTTGCAATTCACCATTGACAATAGTCATTAACGTGGCGGCAAACACTTTTACAATACGAACGGAGTCGGTTTCTGAAGCCAAGCTGGCGGAACGGGAGAACATATAATCGCCGGTGAGAATTGTGGCGCCGGGCAACCATTTGGCGTTCAAAGTGGGGCTTCCCCGCCGAAAAAGGGCGTTATCAATCAAATCATCATGAACCAGCGTGGCGGTATGCAACATCTCTACCGCTGCGGCGAGCGCGGCGGATTTATTTGGGTCGGTATCACTGAAGCGGGTGGCGAGCAACACCACGGTGGGACGCAGGCGTTTGCCGCCTGCATCCACTAAATAGCTAATCGCCTCGGCGAGGGTTTCGTTGCTATCCCCAACAAACTGGCGCATTTTTGTTTCAACGCGGACCAAATCTTCCGCCACCAGGTCGTGTATCCCTGCCGTAATAATCATCGTTTTGCTATACCTCTTAAAAAATTGCAGTTTACTGCGTTATAGTTTCGTAAAAAGTCGTTCTGTATTTTGGGTAACTTGTCGCGCCAGCTCGGCGACAGCCATCGCTCGCAGGTCGGCTATTTTCTGCGCCACCAGCGCTACCCGCGCCGGTTCGTTTCGTTTTCCCCGAAACGGATGCGGCGATAGAAATGGCGCGTCAGTTTCCACTATTAAATTTTCAAGTGGAATATGCGTCACCACAGCGGGCAAATCTCGCGAATTTTTAAAGGTAACGGGACCCCCGATACCCAGAAAAAATCCCAGCGACACCGCTTCTTCTGCCAAAGGCACATCACCGCTAAATGCGTGCAATACTGCGCCGGAATACCCGTCTGCCGCCCACGCCCGCAAAATTGCCATTGTGTCGGCAGCGGCATCGCGCTGATGAATGACGACCGGCAATTTCAATGATGTTGCCAGCGAAAGTTGCGCTTCAAATGCGCGGTACTGCGCCGATTTCGGCGCCCGGTCACGATAATAATCCAACCCGATTTCGCCGATGGCAACCACTTTGTGATGCGCCGCCAGAGCCGTCAATTCTGCCAGAGAATTTTCTGTAACCCCTGCGGCATCATACGGGTGAAACCCAACCGCGGCAAACACGCTGTCATATTGTTGAGCCAACTCAACCGCCCGTCGGCTGCTGGATAAATCAGTGCCGGGATTAACGAATCGATTGATGCCGGCTTGCTGTGCTCGCCGCACAACCGCATCTCTATCTTCATTGAATTGCGCTACATCCAAATGACAATGGGAATCAATCAAATTCACCGCTACCTGCCATTTTTAATGGTCACAGTATACCAAACTCAATATAGGTTGGCAATAATACGGGTGAGTAATCCTACGTTAGGGTTGCGATACCGGCAGCAAAGAGCAGCCCGAACAAAATCGGTTGGTGGAACAAATAAATTGTCAGCGAGTGCTTGCCCAAGAATACCAGCGATTGCACGGGCAATGCCCGCGATAAATCGGGCAACGCAAACCGTGATTCGCCGTTGGGGTACAACCAATGCCCCGCGAAGACTCCCAGCAACGCCACACCCGTCCACGGAAACACGGGGTAATAATCGACCATATAGCGTCCGTATTGCAACACGCCCGCCCACAACAGCCATGGCGAACGGATGGCAATACCGCCCAGCGCATATCCCAGCACGATGAAAATGATGCCGCT